>JAIORR010000166.1 GCA_021108055.1 Candidatus Cloacimonadota bacterium | reverse complement strand
TTCATTTTTCATTCTCAAAGCGGGAGCTTTGAGTTACTTAATCTTCCTTATCCTCTCCAACCACCACCAGCCCAAAGCAGAGCCAACCATATAATAAATAAAATCACTCCAGACAAACGATGTTCCGATCACTGTTCTTCCAATAAAATTGCTTCGGATCAACTCCAAAAAGGGTGAATGCCACAACTGCAATATCTCCAGAATACAGGTTACAAAGAAAACTCCTACAGCAATATTGATAGATTTTAATTTTGGCAAAATCAGGAAAATCACCAGGCACCAGAATATCTCGTAAAGCAATCCACCTAATGAATCATTAAACCACTTTGCCCCAATTCCCGAATAGAATTTACTTAAGAATCCAAGCGGAGTGATGATGAGAATGGAGAACAAGGTCAATATTCTCTGTTTCATTTATTGTTTTTTATTCTTAATTTGTATAAAGATATCGTTTTATTTTCTTTGTAGGTGTTTTCTCGAATGACTCGATTTGTTCTATAACACTAAATATCCTCGAGAATTGTGACACCCTGGAATTAGTTGTTCTTTTGATCTCTTCCAGCAAGTTTTTAACTATCTTTTCCATTTTATAGTCACTTGATTTTGTTGCATTATAAACCTCGTCCAATAATTCATAATTCAAATGGATTCTGGCAACGATCCTGCTGTCATGTTCATAAACAATAGATTCCAGCACATAATCATTTTCACTTATGACCGCTTCGATTTCTTCAGGATAGATGTTTTCTCCACTCGGACCAACGATCACATTTTTTAGTCTTCCTTTTATATACAGGTAATTATTCTTCCTATGAATACCCAGATCTCCAGTTCTGAACCAGCCATCATCCGTAAATACTTCTCTGGTTCTTTCCGGATCTTTGTAATACCCTTTCATTACGCTATCACCTTTTACAACGATCTCACCTTCACCGGTTTCAGGGTCAGGATTCAGTATCTTTACTTTTAAGTCGGGAAGAACAAGGCCGGTAGAACGGAATCTTGTTAAATCGGGAGAACTTCCTGCAATGAGAGGAGAAGTTTCTGTTAATCCGTAGCCGATCGAATACGGAAATTTTGCATCTCGAAGGAACCGCTCTGTATCCGGTGCCAGCAGAGCACCACCGATGCCATAGAAACGAAGTTTCCCACCAAAAGATCTATAAAGCTTTTTCCCTGCAATTTTATGAAATAATTTCCTGAACATCGGGATTCTGTATAATCCACGCAGTAAAAAACTTTTTGTAAAAGTAGGTTGTATCTTTGTTTTGAATATTTTTTCCATGATAAGAGGAACTGTAAGCATCACGGTTGGTTTCACTTTTATCATTGCCGGAAGCAATACTCTTGCCACTGGTGGTTTATCCAGGTAATAGATCGCAGCTCCCTGCATGAATGGAATAATAAACCCAATTGTACATTCATAGGAATGTGATAATGGCAATATCGAAATTAACCTGTCAGTTTCTATTATATTCTGAATTCTCAAAGTTGCAACAGCATTGAAAACAAGATTTTTATGAGTTAGCATTACACCCTTGGAATGTCCTGTTGTACCGGATGTATAAATGATAGATGCAATGTCATCTTCTTGAACATCGTTACTGAATATTCCTGCAATTCTGAGAGCAGATTCTTTTAATTTTGCAAATTCTTTTGTACCATCATTTACAAGCTGCTTTAATATTTCTTTTGTTGTTTCTGGTGGTATGATACTCAGATCATCGATCAGTATTCTAAGCCTGTTACCTTTCTTGATATTCAGTTTCCCGTATAACCTTTCAGATACAAAGATCGCTTTGCAGGCAGAGTGATTTAAGATATGCTGAATTTCATTTTCATGAAAGTCGGGCAGTATGGGTACAGCAATGGCGCCCATAGTTGTAATAGCCAGAAAAGCAATTCCCCAGTTTGGTGAATTTTCCGCAAGGATAGCAACACGATCTCCCATTATTACGCCATGATCATGAAGAAACAAGGAGACTTCCTGAACCTTGTTTTTTATTTCGTTGTACGTATTTTGATGTCCATCTACCCATGAAAGAGCAATACGGTTTGGAAAACGATCAGCACTCCTTTCCAGAACGCTTTTCAATGTAAGGTTTTTTAACTTATACATATCCTTTATCCTTTATCCTTTATCCTTTATCCTTTATCCTTTATCCTTTATCCTTTATTATGAAGAACCAGTATACCAGTTGATCTTGCGGCTGATGTACATCACAACTGCCAGGATAACAAATAAACCGATGCTTCCCAGAAGTAAAGCATAATCCTGAAGCTGCAGCAGCACATAAAGGAAACAATATAGAATGATGAGAATAAATGCAATGATCGAAGTTAATTTCTTATCTTTCAGCACACTCTTCGTATATGCGGTTATCAATGCAATCGTGGAAATGCTGGCAATAAGATATGCATATACAAAAGAAAGATGTTCCGAGATCGAAAGTAATAATGTATAGAAAATTATCAAAGCTGTTCCAACCAGAAGATACTGGAACGGATGGATCTTTTTCCTGTTCAGGGTTTCCATCATGAAAAAAGAGAGGAAGGTCAACAGGATGAACATTATAGCATATTTAACTGTTCTCATATTTTTCTGATATTCATCGACAGGCAGAAGCAGTTCAACGCCAAAGGCAGATGAATCAATATAATACTTATTCCCGATCCATGACTGGGGATAATTCCTGTTTAATTGCAATATTTTCCAATTTGCAGAAAAACCTTCACTCGTAACTTCGCGGGATTCCGGAAGGAATTCACCTGTAAAGCTCGGATTATTCCAATCTGATATTACTTCCACAAAAGTTTCTTTTCCCAACGGTGTAAAATTCAATTTCCCACTGCCGTTTAGATTGATATTAAAAGCAAATTCATTATTTTCATTTTCAGTCTTAATGTTTATTCTTGTACTGAAACCCGACGTTAGAATATCACTTGATTCGATACCGGGATTCACATCGAGAACAGAATCGTTCCATTTAACTTGGATCGATTCCTTTATTCCTTTCATATGAGTAATTCCCACAGAAAAAAAAGCTTCGTCCCACAGAATATCATTTTGTGATATATTGAATTTTTTCAGGTCTATCGAAGAAAAATTCCCATTAATTTCCAAGATTGTATTGTATAATACAACTTCAAATATCCCTCGATAACGAATCTCCGGTTCAATTTCTGATTTGATCGTTAATTCATCAGGTAGAAAATGGATATAATAAGTATAAATATTCCAATTACCTTTTTCATCTTTTAAATGTCTTTTATATGGAATCGAGATGATCGGACCCGAGATAGTCTGTTCATGTCCCCATTTTTCACTCACTTCAAAAATTGCTTCATCTCTTCTCATCTCTCTTTCACGGATCAGAGACATGATCATTGCACTGGGAATGAGAAGCACCAGAATTAACGCTCCGATGATCAATAATTTTAATCCAAGTTTGTTTTTCGGTTTTTTTTCCTGCATTTATATCCTCCTGGAATAATTTAGATTCTTATCTTATGACTATCAACATTACAAAAGTCATACTCACTTTTTGAGTATTCAATTTATTTCTCGTCTCCAAGCCCTTTAGCCTATGAAACCTTTTTGTTTCATTGGGTCAGCTTGGTAACGCTACAAACCAGAGGTTTGTGTTATATTACTTCAGCAGCAGCATCTTCCTTGTTTTATCGTATTTCCCACTTTTCATTTGATAGAAATATATTCCTGATGCAACCGGTTTTCCATTTTCGTCTTTTCCATTCCAGATTACTTGATGATTTCCTGTTTCCAGTTTGTCGTTCACAAGAGTTTTTACTTTCTGACCTTTCAGATTGTAGATTATCAATTCGGTGTTTTTCCCGGTGTTTTCGGTGTTTAATGTAAAATTAATTTTTGTGGCAGGATTGAACGGGTTAGGATAGTTACCATTAAGATCAGTTGAAAGTGGAATGATCTGATCGTTAGTCCCTACAGTTTGATATTCAACTGTTTCAGATGCTTCGGATTCCATTCCTGTCTGGTTTACAGTTGTTATGTAAAACTGATAGAAAGCAGGATAAATGAAATCGTTGTAGATATATGCAGAACCGATAGTATTATCATGAACTTCAAACTGACCCTGATCTACAGATCTGTAGATATTAAAGTGATCGAAATCATTGATATTCGGCATATCCCAACTTATTGTGATAGATTCATTTGAATTTTCAACTAAATTAACATTTTCCGGTGCAGGAGGCGTTTGTGGTTCTGCTCCATAAGATATTTGTCCAAATCTCACCGGATTGAATAGATTAATGTTATCGAGGGGCCACCAGCCGTCAAAACCATTAGGATCGGGTGCATTGTCATCCAGAACAAAGATACCGATACCAGAATTATTCTCTGCACTTGGGGTAATCTCCCAAGTTTCCGTTCCAATTGGTATTACAAATTCATAGACCATGTATCCTGTATCCAGAGAAACAGCGATCTGAGGATCTGTGAGATACATTACATTTCCTGCTCCACCTGTACCATAGAGCGGACGATATTTGATTACACTGCCGGAAGCATAATAAGCAGCCCAGTAATTTCCTTCTGAGTCATCTCCTGAGGGTGGAAATACTCCGTCATTATTATCATCGATGTAAAGTGCTACTTCATCGTGGTCTTCCAGAACTGTATCATTAAAGTTTTTATATGCAACATAAAGTTCAGTTTCGTCTTCATTCATTTTGAAATAACCGATAACACTTCCAATGGGTTGGATCGTATTATCATGAGTTCCCCAGAAATCCGAACAGTCTATCATGAAAGCATCATCCCATTCACCTACTGATATTTCACCATCAATTACAGGAGTTGTTCCATGATATACGCTTGTTTCATCTACAACGAATCCTGTGCTTATCCATCCTGCTGCTTCATTGGAATACAGACTCTGGAATCCGCCGGTTAAAGATGCAGTAACAACATAATAATAATCAATAAGAGGAAGAGCTTCATTGTCTTCAAAGGTGAATTGATCTACAGGAACGGATGCGAGAGGTTCTTCCGGGAATGGTTCCTGTTCGATCGATTTCCTGTAAATATTATAACCAGCAGGATTCCCTGCGGCTGCTTCCCAACATAAATCAACAGTTATTCCTGTTGCTTGTGATGCCGTAAGATTCCAAGGAGGAGAGCCGCAAATAAGCAGCGTTATTTCTCCAAGATCTGTTGTTTGTCCTTCAATTACGGAGACATCGGTGTTATTATTTGGGAAAAATCCAACTTTGGAATATTGAACATTATAAACTCCGGCAGGAACATTATCCAACGAGTAATTTCCATCATAATCCGTATAGTCGAAGTAAGTAGGCAATTCGACGACTTCTGCTTTAACCCCGGAATTATCATCACTTCCTTCAAGATTCACAGTTCCGGTTATGAATCCGCCACCAAGATCACAATCTACAGAATATAACAGCCCGCCGCTTCCCATAACGCGGGCATGAACTGCCTTTCCGCCCGTAGTACAGAAAGATCCGTCCGGAGCAATATCAACTGCAAATAATGAACCGGGCGTGTTTATTTCGAACATTGGCACATTGCTGCAACGTCGGAAAAGGAAGAAATCTGAAGTACTGTTATTGAGTGGTCCATAACAGGCAGCCGCCACCAGTGAGCCGTCATCGGTAAGATCGATTTCGATTGCATAATCACCTACATGTTCATAAACCCAGATCGGGTTTGGAGAATAAGTATTAAAGAGATATATTTCGCCATCATAACCACCGGTAATAAATACAAGAGTTCCAACCGCAATCGTACTTCCATCGGCAGAAACACTCATTCCTCCGATCCAGGCAGAACTTCCTCCGCCGCCTACATGATAAATCCATTTTTCTTCATAAGTTTCGATCTCATCGTTATATTCATAAACCTGAACATAACCTGAATAATCTCCGTTCACAATTATCGAAGCATCATGTGACATTGCAGGTGGATTTTGATTATATTCCGGACCTTCAAAAATAATAGAACCATCAGCAGAACTCAGAACCCACATTGCACTAATTCCACCATATTGCGTAAAAACAAGTGTCGAGCCATCGCCACTAATGACCAGGTTCCCCGCACTGCCATCGAACGAATTAGTCCAGAGCGGTGTTGTATTCCCTACATTGTATGATTCGATAGAGGTTCTATTCTGACCTTCATCATACACAGCCATAAAAACGATAGAACCATCAGAATTAAGAACCATTTTTTTGATCGAACCAGTTACAACATACTGCCATGTTGGGGTTGAAGAAGAAGGTTCAAATATTTTAAGAGTACTTTCATCACCAACAGCCAGGATACTTCCATCTTCTGTCATATCTATTGGAAAACCAAAATCGAGATTACCGACAGCATGTTCCCAAAGCGGAGTAGCGCTATCATGAAACAGAGAAACACGTTCATTATTCAGATGCCACTGAACAAAGGAATTCTGAGTTACATCAGAGACTTCAATTTCACCGGCAATTGCCCCACCATCTGATGTCTGCCATAAAATCCCCAGTCTATTATCCCTGGAATTCACAGAACTTTCCGTGATTACCTGATCTGCTTGTTCACCTTCCATTTCCGTTATTTCCAATCCTTTTTCAGGGTCTGTAACTATTTGCTGCATTTGAACAGCAAATAAATTTAGAACCATTAAACATACAAAAAGAAACAAATAAAATTTTTTCATGATTTTTCTCCCTTATTTTTTTCCTGATTCATCATCCAATTGGTCTCCATTAATTCATTGAAATATGTTCTATTGCATTCTGTTTTTCCTATTGATAAATTGTTTTAAAAGTAATGATTCCTGTAACTTCAGTACCACCTTTGAACGGTTTTTTATCTATCCAATGCCTTTTAATTACAGTTATTCCATCAACAAGAAAAAGTGTAACAACAATCGCTGGAAATAAAAGTGAATAATTCAATTTCTTAAAAAATTACCTGAAATAAGCTTTCCGATGTGATTTTTTACTTTTCTTGTCATCTATGTAAGCACCTTCGTGTTTAAATTCCTCTTTTATTTTTAAGGCTTCTTCAATATCATCCGTCTGCCCTACCATCTTATCTTTACTATTTAATATCCTGTATCTTTTTTTATTTTTCATTTATATCATCTCCATTTTTTTACTTCTTACTTTTCGTGTTTTTCTTTTTTCTTCTTTCTTTTTTCCTTAAGAGAAAGTTTTGCTTTTTTCTTATCCTCTTGTTTTCTTAGATCTTTTGATCTATTAGCCATGATATCCTCCTTTATTTTGCTTAGTAAATTCGAATTTATTATAAGTTTTCAGGCAAAAAATATGTCAACCAAAAATATTTCAAAAATATTTTTTTCAGATATATTAGGAATTCATTCGATCATTTCAACTAATAAATTCCAATCTTGTTGAAAGATAATTTTTTCTTTATTCTTGACAAATAATTTCAATACTAAAAATGAGCATTTATGAGTCTTAAAGAAAGTAAAGAAATTTAAAGGAGATATTTATGAAAAACAATTTAAGATTGTTATTAGGCTTGATTTTATTAGCCTCAATCCTCTTGTCTGCTTGTGCTCCACCACCGCCGCCTGTTTCAAAAGATCAACTGGATCAAGCAGAAGCTGAAGCAATTGAAGCAGAAGAAAATGCTGCAAAACTTCAAGCAGAATCGGAAAACCTTGATGCTGAACTTTCCACAAAAGAATCTGAACTGGAAAGTCTGAAGAATTATCAAAAAGAACTTGAAGTTGAAAAATAGGAGTCAATTATGAAAAAAATTATCTTAATCTCGCTCGTTGCGTTATTGATTATCCCGGTAATATTACAATCCAGGGTTACTTATCTAAATGAGGATGAATACAAAAAACTTAAGAAAAAAGAGAGACTGGCTTATTGGGAAAATCTTGAAAATGACCTTGCAGAGCTTCAACAAAGAAAAGCTGATGCAATTGCAAATGCAGAAAAATATTCTGCAGATATAGAAGCAAAAAAAGGAAAACTTGAAGCCGCTAATACTGAATATGACAAAGTTCGTAATGACATCCTTGCATTTCTTGGAGTTGAAGAAGCAGACTTTCCAGCAATCTTGGAAAAAATCAGATATTTCAACAACAAGATCGCTAACTGGAACAATCTTACCGATAAAGAACTCTGGAAAACAAAAAAATCCGTTCGTGCTCTTATTACCGAATATAACGAATACAGACAAACAAAATATGCAAAAGTTCCTGATTTCAGGAAAGAGTTTACCGACCTCGATAATAAAATATTAAATCTGGGAACCAGCCTGGAAAATGCAAAACCGAAATACTATGAAGATTCTTACACAGTTGTAAGGGGAGACTGGCTTTCAAAGATAGCTCAATTTGATTTTATTTATGGCGAAATGTCTAAATGGCCTATAATCTACAGAGCAAATCGTGATCAGATCAAAGATCCTAATCTTATTTACCCTAATCAAGTTCTGAAAATACCTCGCGGACTGCCTAATGAATGGAAGGTTTATAAAGGCGAATGTCTCTGGTTGATCTCTTCCTACCCGGAAGTTTACGATAATGCAGCCAAATGGCCTCTTATTTACAGAGCCAATAAAGACCAGATCAAAGATCCTGACTTAATTTATCCTAATCAGATTTTTGAAATTCCAAGAGATTAATCGTATTCAATATCAGAAAGCCTCTCTTTATTCATAGAGAGGCTTTCTTTTACAAATAGACCAGATAAATTGTCCCAAAATAAATTTTACCTTATCCTGATAACTGCTTTTATAATTGCATTGCTTCATTATTTTGTAAGTCCATACAGGTCTTTTTCATGTGACTATAACTTGAAGCTGGGCGAGATCGCAGATAAAGATATTATTGCTCCTTTTGATTTTTACATCTATAAAAGTGAAGAGACCCTTAAGGCAGAGCAGGAAGCTGCTGCTGCAAAAATCCAGCCCATATATAAAGTTTCGGAAAATCTGAAGTTCAATGCACAGAAGAATCTCGATTTCATTTTCCAGCATTTTGCTATTGCAAATAGTAACGATGCAAAAAGCATCAGGAAAAAATTTCTCCAGAACGGTTATGACCTTTCAATAAATAATGTAGTATTTCTGCAAAACGATAAACGACGATTAAAAATTTATAATTATCTGACTGAAGAATTAACAAAAATTTTCAATATTGGAATATACCCGGATAATTATAGATATCAGAAGATAAAGATTTCAAAAATAAACAGAATAAATGAATATTCACTGAAAAGATTATATTCATTGGAAGAAGCAAAAAGAAAACTTATTTCAGAACTTACTTCGGAAAAAGAAAAAGAAACAATAAAAAAACTCGCAAACATTATTCTGATAGAGAACATTGTTATTGATAACGATTTGACAAATCTTGAAATGCAAAAAGCGAGAGAAAACGTTCTGCTAACGGTTGGTAAAGTTCAGAGAAATGAAGAAATAATAAGAAAAAATCAGAAGATCACGGCAATAGAGCTTCTCAAGATCAAATCCCTGATAAAAGCTCAAAAGGATCAGGGAATTGTAAAAAATAAAAATGAACTGTTCTTTTCCGCCCTTGGAGTTTTTTTATTATCATTATTCATCCTTCTTCTGTTTTATTATGTTATCTGTCTGTTCTTTCAAAAAAATATGTCATCCACACCTCGTTTGATCGTGATCCTGTGCAGTTTTCTGATCTCGATATTACTCACGATATTCATTAATAATGTTCTGAAAACGCCCTCGTTACTGATTCCCTTTAGTTTTTCTGTTCTACTTATCGCTCTTATTTTTAATCCGCATATTGGAATTTTATTTAATTTTATCAATCTGCTATTTGTTTCATTATTTTTAAATTGGAGCTTTATTAACCCGGCAATATTGAGCCTTGCAACTTTTGGAAGTATGATAGCTTTGAAAAAAATGAAAAAGAAACAAGAGTATTATCCGATAACCCTTTATCTTCTTCTGTTTTCATTTTTAATTATCTCTTTTACTTCGCTGATAAGATTTGAAAACATTTCCATATATTCCCTGCACCTTTTAAGGGGATTTATTTCTTGTATTATTTCAATTGTTGGTCTTGTTCTGATAACTCCGATCGTCGAGCGAAAATTAAATATGGCAACCAAACAGATCCTGCTTGAATTATTGGATTTTGATAATCCATTATTAAAAAAGATGTCAATGATAACACCTGGAACTTATCATCATTCCATTATCGTAGGAAATCTCGCCGAAAGTGCAGCAGAATCAATTGGTGCAAATCATCTGTTAGCCAGGGTAGGCAGTTACTATCATGATATTGGGAAAATGGGAAACCCTCGTTTCTTTATAGAAAACAATCCTGATTCATCGGAACTACATGAAAAAATGATGGCAAATGAAAGTGCAATACTGATCCGAAATCATATTCAGGAAGGCATCTCTCTGGCAAAGAAATACAAACTCCCCAAACTTGTTATTGAAATAATCCAGCAGCATCACGGAACCGGTCTGATAAGATATTTTTATAATAAAGCTTTTGAAACAAAACTCGATATCGATGAAGATCAATTTCATTATCTTGGACCAAAGCCACAATCAAAAGAAGCAGCAATTGTGATGATTGCAGATATTGTAGAATCAACCACAAAATCTCTGGATGATTTTTCCGAAGATATTATTAAAAAAATATTAGATGATACTGTTCACAAACTGATCACAGATGGTCAATTAGACGAAGCACCATTAACTTTGCGAGAGCTTGAAACTATTAAATCTTACATGCTGCCAATTCTTATGGGAGTTTACAGGAAGCGACTTGAATATCCAGAATAACAGATTCGTAATAATCGAAAATAAAACAGAAAAAAAAATCGGAGAAAATCTTTTTGAAGATATTCTCAAACTCGTTAAAGAGGGAGAAAACCTTCACCCTGATTGTTTTGTAAATTTATTGATCTCCGATGATGATACTATCCAAAAATATAATAAAAGATTTCTCGGTAGAGACGAAAAAACAGATGTTATGTCTTTTACTGCGAATATTCCTCATATTCATCTTCTCGGAGATATTATTATTGACACTGAAGTTGCCAATAAACAAAAAGAGAATAGCTCATTAGAAGATGAACTCCGAATACTTTTCCTGCATGGAGTTTTACATCTTCTCGGGTATGATCATCTTGCCGAATCTCAAAAAAAAAATATGAGAACACAGGAAAATAAATATTGGGAAAAATTAAAGGAGATAAATAAGCACAGTGGAAGATAGTCTCTCAATTCTAACTATTATTGGTTTTTTACTTTTATCAGCTTTTTTTTCCGGTTCGGAAACCGCTTTTTTTTCTCTATCCAAAATACAACTGAAAAAGATCGAAAAAAAACGTTCAAGAAGTTCAAAAAGGATTTTCAGATTATTAAAGAAACCAAAACAGCTACTGATAATAATCCTGCTGGGAAACACGATCGTGAATGTTGCAGCCGCTTCTACCGCAGCATTAATTGCAATTAATCTCGGGGAGAAGTACTTCGTTCATTTTTCTCAATCGTGGATAATTACATTTGAGATCATAATAATGACTGCTCTTCTTTTGATCTTTGGCGAGATAGCTCCCAAGCTTATTGCCTTCTCTTCACCGGAAAGAGTTGCCGGTTTTTCCAGTTTTATTCTTGAGATTATGAAATTCATCCTTTTTCCTCTGATAAAGATACTTGAATTTATAAGCATGTTGTTTTCCAGGAAAAGCGAATCTGCAAATGAAGCTAACCTTACATCCGAAGATTTTCAGAATTTGATAAAATCAAAAGCTACACAGAATTCACTTGAAGAAAAAGAAAAAAAGATAATTGAAAGTATTTTCAGGTTTTCATCCACCCTTGCAAGAGAAATAATGACCCCGCGAGTTGATATTATTGCCACGGAAACTTCTGAAGGTTTGAAAAATGTGAAAGAGAATATTATCAATTCAGGACATTCAAAGATCCCGATCTTCAAGAAAAATATAGATAATATCACAGGGATCATATATGCGAAAGATATTATTTTAAACCCGAATAAACAAACGATCAATTCCTTTTTAAGACCTCCTCTCTTCATCACAGAGAACGTGAAGATCCAGCATCTTCTTAACCAGTTTAAAAGCAAAAAAATTCAGATAGCCATCGTTGTCGATGAATATGGCGGAACATCCGGTCTATTGACCCTGGAAGATATTCTGGAAGAACTGGTTGGCGAAATTCTGGATGAGTATGACAAAGAAAAACCCATGCTTTCCAAACTGGCAGATAAAGAATATATGATAAACGGAATGTACTCGATAGCTGAACTTAATGAAGAATTCTTCTTGAACATCGACGAAGAAAAATATGATAATCTTGCTGAATTTATATATGATAATTTCAATAAAGTTCCCAAAAAGAACGAAAGTTTTATCTTTGATAATTCGGTTGAATTTACCGTTACCAATATCAAGGCACAAAGAATTCACTATGTGAAAATGAAGATCATAAAAAAAGCAGATGAAATTGGTTTATAAACTTTCTTTTTTACTATTCATATTTTTTGCTCATCACCTTTACTCAGAGCAATATGATCTTGCCATCAAGTATCTCGGCATAAGCGTTGTAAACGTAAAAATAAGTGATAGTAACAACAAACTCACAGTAAAAGCAAAAGCCACCTCGATTGCAAGTATTGCAGCAAAAATGGATAACTTATATTCCATCGAATACATAGATAACTATCTTCCAATTATGTATGCAAAGAAGATAAATCAAAAGGATTATTTTGAAGATAGAATAACAACTTACGATAGAATAAATCTGAAAGCAAATAGAACAAGCTTTTTAGATGCGGGAAAAGATTGTGAATACAATATTGTTAAACCGATCAGAGACTTCTTTTCGTCATTACTTTATCTTCGTAACGCTATCGATGACGAACAAGGTGAGATCTGGTTAGATGCAAACAAGCTCCTTTGGAAAGCAAAATATGAAGTTATGGAAAAAGAAACTATTAAATGCATTCTCGGTAAACTGAGAACAATAAAAGTAAAAATAGATTTTATTAACGTATCCGGAGGCGAAAAAGAACGGAGCGATATGCTTACAAACAACCTGGTTAATGAAGAAAGATCACTTTATTTCTGGTTTTCTGACGACGAAAGAAGAATACCCGTAAAAGCAAAATTCGTGATGAAACCTTTCCCTGTAACCTGGAAATTGAAGAATTATAAAGAGTAATAGGATTGTATTTGAATAAAAAAAATAAATTAACAGGAATTAAAACTTACAGAATATTGTTTATTTTATGGTCGGCAGTAATTCTTGCCTTAACTTCTTTCCCAAAATTAAAAACACCTGTAGATGAAATGATCGGTGTAGATAAGATCGCTCATTTTTGTGTATATTTTATTTTTGCATTTCTCTTTATAAAAATGCATCTGAAAAAGCATCTTCCAAAAACAATAAAAAGATTATGGTACCTGGCAATTATTGTTCCTCTATTTGATGAACTGCATCAAATCCCAATTCCCGGTAGAGCTTTTTCTGTTTGGGATATTTTTGCAGATATTCTGGGTTTTGTTGCTTTGATCTTTATCTACAAAAAAATGCAGAGAACAAATAGAAACATTACAGAAACAAATTAATCTTCAGCTTTTATTCTTTTTAGTGTAACTACTACTTCAAACTTAAATGGCGGTTTTTGCCATATCTGTTTCTTGATGTATTTCTGCGGATTTTTCATGATCTCTTTTTCTGTAACTTCTTCGAACTGGTTCTCTCCGGTTACGATCCAGAATTTTTTTTCACCTTTGTTAATGATTTTTTCAACTGGCATAATCTCTCCTATTAATTTATACTCAGGGTGCGTTTCTACAAATTCAAGAAGTAGTTCTATGGTAATTGTCTGTTTATAGACTTTGCAGAAGCGTCTGTATTCGCAATTAGCAGCACAAACTATAACATTTGTGTATCGTTTGTTCTTGGGACAGACAATTAAATTCCTGTTTTCTCTTTTTCTTTGTCTCAATTTTATCCTTATATCAGGTTATAATTTCCCAGGATATCTTTCAATTTTTCTAAATTTTCATCTTTCAAATTACACATGGGGAGACGTAGTTCCCTTTCTATCATTCCCATCAAATGTAACGATTCTTTAACAGGAATAGGGTTAGTTTCTATAAACATTGCCTTGTTCAATTCAAGAAGCTCAAGGTGGATTTTCAAGGCTTTATCATACTTTCCTTTTAAAGAAAACTCCACAAGATCGTGTACTTTTTGAGGGACAATATTAGCTGTTACGGAAATCACTCCCTTTCCACCACAACACATTATCGGGTAATTAAGAGCATCTTCACCAGACATAGCAGAGAATCCTTGGGGTGCGTATTTAACGATTTTTGAAAGTTGGAAGATGTCTCCACTGGCTTCTTTTATGCCAACAATATTCTTACATTCATTTGCAAGTTTCAAAGTTGTTTCAGCATCGATATTAACGCCTGTTCTTCCGGGAACATTATAGATCACGATCGGTATATCTGTATTTTCTGCAACAGATTTAAAGTGAAGATATAATCCGTTTTGAGTTGGTTTATTATAATATGGTGTAATAACAAGAGCGTGATCTACACCCCACTCCTGAGCCTTGATCGTATTTGATATAGTATGATGGAGATTATTAGTTCCTGTTCCCATCATCACCGGTTTCTGCTTGTTTATCTTCTGTAAACCGAATCTTACCAGCCGTTCTTTTTCATCCCCCGCAAGCGATGGAGTTTCTCCTGTTGTTCCGCAAAAAAGTATTCCATCCGTATTATTTGTTAGATGAAATTCAATAAGATTTTCCAAAGCATTATAATCAATTCCTTTATTCTTGAATGGAGTGATCAAAGCTACATAAGAACCTTTTAACATATATCCTCCCTTTTTCCAGTTATGAACCGGAGATTATCATATTAATACCTGTTGCAAATTTTTTCTTCTATGATGAATACGTCAATCAACAATTGCAACAATTAAAATAATCTGCTGTCTTATTTTCTATACATCAAATCCAATCTGTCTCCATGCTTCATAAAGAATTATGGCAACACTATTTGAAAGATTTACAGAACGGATTTTACGAGTCATTGGTATAGTAATGGTTTGCTCCCTGTACTTATTTAAAATAGATTCGGGAATGCCTTGCGTTTCCGGGCCAAAAACAAATATATCTCCCTGTTTAAATTTTCTGTCTGAATAAATATTAGTGCTTTTTGTGGTACAATAATAAATGCTGTTTTCCGGGAATAAATGAACAAAATCATTGAAATCCTCATGAAAAAAAACTGTAAGTTTCTTCCAATAATCCAGTCCTGCCCGTTTCAGATATTTATCTGTCAGCAGAAATCTCATTGGTCTGATAATATGAAGGTCTGCATTCATGCCAACACAAATACGTCCTATATTTCCTGTATTTGCCGGAATTTCCGGTTGAAAGAGAACAACACGAAAAGAGCAATTTGAATTTAATCCAACATTATTTTTTTCCATCTTTTGATCCAGCTTTTCAAGCTTCTCTGAACGACTCTCGAACTTAATTCTCCGTTAAGGTTTTTCTTCGGTTCAGGAAGAAGTTTAAATTCATATGGAAGCTCGACCTTTTTATTAACAGGGAACATCCATGTTTCTTTGGGAATTAAATTCTGGAAATCCTCTGAAAGAAGAAATTCGACGAACTGCTCTGCTAATCTTTGATGTTTTGTTGACCTTGCTATACCCACTCCATGGATCAGATAATATCCGCCTTCCTGAGGAATTATCGATCTATATTTCGTTGTTTTATTAATTTGCGAATAATAAACAGGGATCGTGGAAAATCCAAAAAGAAGTGGAGCTTCTGCTGCCAGGAATACATTATATGCATCATTATAATCTTCTGCAACGGTAAATATATTTTCTTTCACACTTCTCCAGAAATGCCCATATCCGTTTTCTCCGAACGCAGAAACAGACCACAGAAGCATAGATCTTCCAAAACTCGATGTTTCAGGATTGGGGATCACGATCATATTTTTAAATTTTCCATCCTGCATTTCTCCAAAAGTTTCAGGTGGTTCTTCAACAGCATCACTATTATAAATAAATGCAAGATTACAGTAATAAACCGGATTCAAATGATTTGTTTTATCAAATATAAGCTCTTTTTTTACGAATTTAAGATTTTTCGGCTCATAATCTATGAACAAGCTTTCAGAGATAGCTTCCGCAGAAAGAGTATTATCCAGACCAAGAATTATATCAACTTCCAAACTATCCTTTTCTGCAATAATCTGCTGAAACATTGACTGAACATTATTAAATTCCTTTAATTTAATCTGACAATTAAATATCTCTTCAAATACAGGAATAACATCACTATAAAAATCACTATTCAGAAAAATACTCGATGCATAGATATTCAGTTCACTATTATCCGAATTTTGAACTGTTTCTTTCTGTGTGGAACATCCTATTATCAGGAATGTTCCAATACAAACTAATAGAATACTTTTCATTTCAATCCGCCAAATAAAATTGCTGCAACAATAAAATCCATGATCAGGATCAATATTGAAGAATAAACTACTGTCAACGTAGTAACTTTTCCCACTCCTTCTGCTCCTTTATCTGCTTTACTTCCGGCAAAACAACCAACTGCTGTTACGATCAAACCAAAAAAGATAGATTTGATCAGACCGCCCCAAAGGTCTGAAGGAAGAAAAAACTCTTTCATGTTATTAAAGAAACTGAATGCATTGATATTATATTTGAAAACAGAGAGAAAGAATGCAGAAAATATTCCTATAAAATTAGCAAAAATTGTTAATAACGGGAATATCACAAACCCAGCAATTATACGCGGCAGATAAAGGTAATCAACAGGGTCGATCGCCATAGTTTCCATAGCATCGAGTTGTTCGCTAACCTTCATTGAACCAATCTCGGCAGCAATGGAAGCTCCCACTTTTCCCGCCAGAACCAAACCCGTAAGCACGGGTGCCAGTTCGATCATTGTAGATTTGCCAACAAGAACACCTATCAAACTTGATGGAATGTAGCCACTGGTTTGATATGAAGCCTGAACAGAAGTAACAAGACCGGTGAATGCGGAAGTTACGGCTATCAGCGGCAAAGAATCATAACCGATCCTTTTCATCTGTTTGATGATCTCGGGAAATCTTTTTCTTATTTTTATCAAATGACTGAAAACAGTTGCGTTAAAAATTATAAATTCGCCAATAATGGTAATAATCGAATTGCTTCTATTCATATTCGTTTGCATCTCTGAAGGAAGTGAATTCGGAGTAAAATTTTAATTCCAGTTTGCCAATAGCACCATGACGATTCTTCCCAATTATGATCTCTGCTATTCCCGGTTTTTCCGTCTCTTCATTATAAACTTCATCTCGATAGATGAACATAACAATATCAGCATCTTGCTCGATAGCACCGGATTCTCTGAGGTCTGCAAGTTTTGGTCGTTTATCTTCTCTATTCTCCAAACTACGATTCAATTGCGAAAGTGCGATAATAGGAACTCCCATTTCTTTTGCCAGAACTTTCAGTGATCTGGATATTTCAGAGATTTCCTGCTGCCTGTTTTCACGATTTCTTTTCAGGGACATCAATTGCATATAATCGATAATAATGAGGTCTAATCCTTTTAATTCTGCTTTTAACCTTCTCGTTTTAGCCCGAACATCGAGAATTGTATTTGAACCGTTATCGTCGATATATATCTGTTTTTCGGAAAGCACTTCTGCGGCTCCTGCTATCCGCAGAATTTTCTTTTCGTTCATTCCGTAACCTTTGAGCATATTATCCATACTTACTTCAGATGCCGAACTCAACATTCTCATCAATAATTCATCGCTTTCCATCTCCATCGTAAATATCCCGATTTTTTTCTCATATCGCACAGCAGCATTAGAAGCGATATTCAAAGCCAGCGAAGTTTTTCCCATCGATGGTCGGGCTGCGAGCACAATTAACTGTCCCGGGCGAAAGCCGCCTATTCTTCTATCGAGGTCCATAAACCCGGAGGGAACTCCAAGAACGCTCTTTTTGGTTGCTGCAGTTTCTTCAATATTTTTTATTGTTTCCGGAATAACACTGCCAATACTTTGAAAAGCTTTTCGGTTAGGTCTTTCTGCAATCTGGAAAATTGATTGTTCGGCACTATCAACGATATCATCGACCGATTGATCTGCATTATAGCAATTTTCAATTATTTTATTGGATGCGGTTATCAACTGCCTTAGAAGTGCCTTTTCCAGAACGATATTTGCATGATACTCGATATTCGCACCGCTGAGAACTACATCAGATAGATCGTTAATAAACTGTTCACCACCAATTTTATCTAATTCCTTATTCGTTTTCAGTTGATCTATAAGAGTGATAATATCGATTTCGATATTATTCTCGAACAAGCTTGATAATGCCTTGAAAATAACTTGATGAGAAGTTCTATAAAAATGATCATCTTCAAGCATCTCGATAGCTCTTGCTACAACATAATTATCTATCATCATTGCAGAAAGTACTGCAGCTTCCGCATTAATATCGTTTGGTAATTGTCGTTTGATATCCTGAGCCATAATTACATCCTGGTTTTATTCGTTTACAGGGTTACGGGTATAATTGGATAATCCGAAAAAACAGTTTTTTTATCATTAAATGAGAACATCGACTGCACAAATTATACCCTTCTACTATTTATTTTCTACAAATTCATTTATTTTTATCAGTGTTTTTTTTGCAACAATTAATTTATAATTTCTTCTTAGATTTATTGTTAATATTTTGGTAATA
>JAIORR010000221.1 GCA_021108055.1 Candidatus Cloacimonadota bacterium | reverse complement strand
TCCGTGAAGGTGGCAGAACTATTGGTGCCGGCGTTGTAAGCGAAATCTTTGAATAAGCCTGGGGGATAATGTGGCTAAGAAAAAAGTTGAAAACAGAATAAGAATTAAACTTAAAGCGTATGATTTTCGTTTATTAGATAAATCGGTTGCGGAAATCGTAAAAAATACAAAAAATACAGGTGCAAAAATAATTGGGCCGGTACCATTACCCACAGAGAGAAGCTTTTATACGGTACTAAAAGCACCACATGTATATAAAAAAGCACAAGAGCAATTTGAAATGTTAGTTCATAAACGTTTGATTGATATTGTGAATCCAACCCCACAAACTACCGGAGCCTTAAAAAAATTAAGTTTACCGGCAGGAGTGCACGTAGAGATCAAAGCGTAGAGGAGCTTAAGATGATAGGTTTAATTGGAAAAAAAATTGGAATGACACAGATATTCGGTGAAAATGGAAAGATGATACCTGTTACAGTAATAAAAGCAGGTCCATGCCGGGTGATCAATCGCAAAACCAAGCAGGAACATGGCTATGATTCAATTCAACTTGGTTTCGAAGAAATCGATGAAAAAAAACTTAGCAAATCTGATATAGGTAACTTTAAAAAACATAATAGCCCACCATATAAATACTTAAAAGAATTCCGATTAAAATTTTATAAAGATATTAAACAAGGTGAGGTATTTGACGTTAGTATGTTCGAACAAAACGAACTGCTTAAAATTACCGGTTTCTCAAAAGGAAAAGGTTTTGCCGGTGTAATGAAAAGACACGGATTCCATGGATTCAAGGCAACTCATGGTGTTCATGAATCATATCGTGGACCTGGTTCTATCGGTCAGTGTGCAACACCTGCCAGAGTTTTTAAAGGGAAAAAAATGCCGGGACATAAAGGGATGGAAAAAACATCAGTTCTTAATGTAAAAGTAATAAAAATCGATGTAGAAAAGAATCTTGTTATGGTAAAAGGTGCAGTTCCGGGACATAGAAATAGCATAGTTCGTTTAAGAAAAGAACTATAATTGGGAGATAATAAATGTTGAAAGTAAATAAATACTCGTTAAAAGGCGATGAAGTTGGGACAACAACTCTTCCAAAATCTCTTTTTCAGGTTGAATCAAAAAATCCCAGAGCTCTTTTATATGAAGTTATTAATATATACCTTGCTAATCAACGGCAGGGAAATGCGTCTGTTCAAACTCGTGCAGAAGTTCAAGGCAGCGGGAGGAAACTCTTCAGACAAAAGGGTACTGGAAATGCACGTCCTGGTAATCTTCGTACACCGCTTAGAGTTGGTGGTGGTAATGCTTTTGGTCCCAAAACAAAAGACTGGTACAAGAAGATACCAAAGAAAAAGAAAAGACTGGCATTGAAACTTGCTCTTACGGAAAGAGCAAAAGAAAAACAGGTTATTGTACTTGAATCATTAGAATTTGAAAAACCAAGCGTAAAAAAAGCACAAGAATTACTTTCCAAAATTACACCGGAAAAAAGCAAAAAACTTATCCTTATTGATGGAAGTGATCATAAAGTGATAAAATCTTTTAATAATATTCCATACGTAAAGATGAACAAAGCAGACAGTATTTATGCCTATGAAATTCTTAACTGCAATCTCCTGATAATAACAGAAGCTGCATTGAACAAGATGAAGGAGGTTTTTGCAAAATGAAATATGATCAAGAAATTATTATAGCTCCTATCATCACGGAAAAGACTACTTCTATAAAGAATACCACCAATAGTTATACATTTAAAGTAAGCGTGAATGCAAATAAAATTGAAATTCAAAAAGCTATTGAAAAAATATTCAATGTAAATGTTCTGAATGTGAATACAATTCGTCAACAAGGAAAAGTTAAGAGAATGGGAAGATTTACAGGGAAAAGAGCAGATTGGAAAAAAGCTATTGTTAAACTCAAAGAAGGCGATTCCATTTCTGATTTTGAATCGTAGAACAGGGAGTATCTAATGGGAATCAAAAAATATAAGCCAATTACCCCGACAATGAGATTTAAAACCGGTTATACATTTGAAGAAATAACCAAAGACAAACCGGAAAGATCTCTGATTAAACCACTTCCCAAAAAAGCTGGAAGAAATCACCACGGGCGTATCACTTGCCGTCACCGTGGAGGTGGTCACAAAAGACAATACCGCATAATCGACTTCAAAAGAAAAAAACATGATATTCCGGCAAAAGTTGCAGCTATCGAGTATGATCCGAATAGAAGTGCTCGAATTGCATTATTACATTATGTGGATGGAGAAAAAAGATATATTCTTGCTCCACTTGGCTTGAAAGTAGGTGATGTTGTTATGTCCGGTGAGAAAGCTGAGGTCAAAGTGGGGAATGCTCTTCCTTTAGACAGAATACCTCTGGGTTCGATAATTCATAATATCGAGTTCAAGCAGGGTCGAGGAGGTCAGATAGCTCGCAGTGCAGGTTCTTACGGTCAGCTTGTGGCAAAAGAAGGTAATTACATTCATGTCCGTATGCCCTCGAACGATGTTCATTATCTTCGAAAAGAATGTTATGCTACTCTGGGACAGGTAGGTAATACAGAGCATAATTCTATCGTTCTGGGAAAAGCAGGACGTAAAAGATGGATGGGTATCCGTCCTACCGTTCGCGGCGTGGCTATGAATCCTGTTGACCATCCAATGGGTGGAGGAGAAGCGAAAACTTCCGGCGGAGGTCATCCGGTCTCTCCATGGGGTGTTCTGGCGAAAGGCGGAAAAACCAGAAAGAAACACAAATATTCAAATAATTATATTGTTAAATCTAAGAAGAAAAGATAAAAGGAATCACTATGGCTCGTTCAATTAAAAAAGGACCTTTTGTAGATAATCATCTCATCAAAAAAATTGATGCAATGAATGCAGGAAACAAGAAACAGGTTATCAAAACGTGGTCCAGAAGATCTACGATTTTACCGGAATTCGTTGAACATACATTTGCTGTTCACAATGGCAAAAAATTTGTACCAGTTTATATTACAGAAAACATGGTAGGTCACAAGTTGGGAGAATTCTCTCCAACGAGAACATTTCGTGGTCACAGAATTAAAAAGTAATAGTCAAATAAAAAAGGGAGCTTAACTAATGGAAGCAATAGCCAGAGTTCGGAATTTAAGGGGCTCAGCACGGAAGGCAAGACTTATTTTGGATCTAATCCGTGGCAAAACAGTGCTTGATGCCCAAAAAATATTGCTTTTCTCAAAAAAAAGAGTAGCGTCTGATGTTGCAAAACTTCTCAATTCTGCAATTGCAAATGCTACGATGAAAGAAGGTAAGGCAGATATTGACAACATGTTCATTAGTAAAGTCTTTGCTGATGACGGTCCGATAATGAAAAGACACAGACCTCGTGCTCAGGGAAGAGCTACTATTATCAGAAGAAGAACATGTCACATAACACTAAAAATTTTGAATAAAGAACAGGAGGATAACGTTGGGACAAAAAGTTAATCCTGTAAGTTACAGATTAGGTGTAAATAAGAACTGTGAATCAGTTTGGTTTGCTACAAAAGGTGATTACATTTCAAATTTGCACGAAGATCTGAAAATTAAAAAATACATTCGCAGCCGCTTGAAAGATGCAATGATATCCAAAGTTACTATTCAAAGAAAAACAAAATCGGTTATCATCGACATTCATACAGCAAGACCCGGTCAGGTCATCGGAAGAAAAGGTTCAGAGATAGAAAAACTGAGAAACGAACTGACGGTTCTTTGTAATAAGGATAGAAATTCCGAAATTAACGTTCTTGTTAATGTTCAGGAAATCAAAAATCTTTGGTCTGACGCTTCACTTGTAGGGCAGGAAATTGGTAGTCAGTTAAAGCGAAGAATATCATTTAGAAGAGCGATGAAATTTGCCATCAGAAATGCAATGCGCAACGAAGTTCAGGGAATTAAAGTTCAGTGTGCAGGAAGATTAGGCGGTGTTGAAATGGCAAGAACGGAAAGATATCATGAAGGTAGAACACCACTTCATACTCTCAGGGCGGATATTGATTATGCTCTCACAGAAATAAATACAACTTATGGAATAATTGGCATCAAAGTTTGGATATATAAAGGCGATATCCTTAATTAGGGAGAAAGATTATGTTAGCACCAAAGAAAGTTAAATTCAGAAAAAAGCAAAAGGGTCGTCGAAGAGGATTAGCTTACAGAGGAAGTACTCTTAACTTCGGAGATTATGCTGTTATTGCAATGGAATCTGGCTGGATAACCAGCCGGCAAATAGAATCTGCTCGTGTTGCCATTACACGCCAGATGAAAAGATCAGGTAAACTCTGGATCAGGATATTTCCGGATAAACCAATAACAAAAAAACCTGCTGAAACACGTATGGGAAAAGGTAAGGGTGCTCCGGAACATTGGGTCGCAGTAGTTAAGCCGGGCAGAATTATGTTTGAATATGAGGGAGTCGATAATGATGTGGCTAAAGAAGCTGCACGTCTTGCAGGAAATAAATTGCCTATTAAAACGAGAATCATTTATAGAGAGGGTGTTGAATAATGAAAATGAGCGAACTCCGAGAATTAACGAAAGAAGAACTTCAGGTTAAACTAAGTGAATTCAAAGAAGAATTATTCAATCTGCGATTTCAGGAAGCTACAAATCGATTGGAAAATCCTATGCGAATGAAAACACTGAAAAAAGATGTAGCTCGAATTAAAACTCTGCTGACAGAAAGAGATAGGTCTATGAACATAAGAGGAACTGATGGCAAATAGAAAAGTTACAAAAACAGGTATTGTTGTAAGTGATAAAATGGACAAAACTATTGTCGTTAAAGTTGAACGACAGTATAAACATCCACTATATAAAAAAATTGTAAGAAAACACAAGAAGTTCAAAGCTCATGATGAAAAGAATGAATGCAATATCGGAGATATGGTTTTAATCCAGGAAAGCAGACCGATAAGCCGTGATAAAAAATGGGTTTTAAACAAAATTATCGAAAGAAGAAAATAAGGAGTCTGAAATGATTCAAGCTCAGACAATATTAAATGTTGCAGATAATTCCGGAGCAAAAAAAGCACAATGTATCAAGGTGCTCGGTGGTTCGGGAAGAAGATACGGCAGTCTTGGAGACGTAATAGTAGTCTCCATAAAATCAGCAGTTCCAAACAGCAAAATTAAAAAAGGTACTGTAGAAAGAGCAGTAATCGTGCGTACACATAAAGAAGTAAGAAGACAAGACGGAACGTATGTTCGTTTTGAAGATAATGCTGCGGTTATCATCGATGAAAGAGGTGAACCGATCGCAACTCGCATCTTTGGTCCTGTTGCCCGCGAATTGAGAGAAAAGCATTATACGAAGATCATTTCTCTTGCACCGGAAGTAGTTTAGGAGTTGTTATGATAAAGAAAGATAAAAAAAATAAAATGAGAATTAAAAAAGGTGATACGGTCGTTGTTATCACAGGAAAATATAAAGGCGTAAAAGGAAAAGTCCTGAAATCTTTCCCGAAAACAGATAGGGTTATCGTAGAAAAAGTAGGATTTATTAAAAAGCATACACGTCCTTCGCAACAGAATCAACAAGGCGGGATCGTTGAAAAAGAAGCTCCCATCCATGTCTCGAATGTTAAATTATTCAATGAGAAATTGGGAGAAGTTACTCGGGCTGTATTTAAAAAAGCCGGTGATTCAAGGATCAGATGCTGCAAAAAAACAGGCGATGAGATATAGAGGAGTTGGTAATGAATAAATTATTGGAAAAATATAAGAAAGAAACAATTCCTGCATTAATGAAACATTTTGATTATAATAATGTTCATTGTGTTCCAAAATTAAAAAAAATATCAGTTAATATGGGCGTAGGCATTGCAACTCAGAACAAAGCATTACTCGATAATGCTGTGAAAGAGATGACCATTATAACAGGAAGAAAACCTGTGGTAACAAAAGCAAAAAAATCTATCTCTAATTTCAAGCTCAGAGAAGGAATGCCTATTGGCTGTAAGGTTACTCTTCGCGGCGAGGTCATGTATGAATTCTTTAATAGATTGGTGAGTATTGTTATTCCCAGAGTTCGCGATTTCAGAGGGATATCACCAAAATCTTTTGACGGAAGAGGGAATTTCACTTTGGGTATAAAAGAACAAACAGTTTTTCCCGAAATCGAATATGATAAGATCGATGCTCTAAGAGGAATGGATATTACTTTCGTTACATCTGCCAGTTCAGATGAAGAAGGAAGAGAACTTCTTCAAAGATTGGGCATGCCTTTTAAGAAAAATTAACAAAGGAGTTATTTTGGCTAAGAAGTCATTAGTTGTTAAACAAAAGAGAGAACCGAAATTTAAAGTAAGAAAATATTCTCGCTGTAAAATTTGCGGTCGTTCCAGAGCTTATATGCGTGATTTTGGACTTTGCCGAATCTGTTTCAGAAAATTAGCAAGTTCAGGTCAAATTCCGGGAATAAAAAAAGCAAGTTGGTAATAAGGAGAAAAAATGAGTTTAACAGATCCGATCGCTGATGCTATTACTAAATTAAGGAACGCATATCGGGCAGATCATAAGACGGTTACTATTAATTACAGTAATATTAATGAATCTATCGCAAGAATCCTTGCTGAAGAAAATTTCATTAATAGTTATGAATTAATTGATAAAGATCCGGCAAAAAAAATAATAAGAAAAAAGATATTTATTAACCTGCGTTATACAAATACAGGGGAACCGGTTCTGAAAGGGATTCAAAGAATTAGTAAACCGGGTCTTCGTGTTTATGTGAATGCAAAGAATATCCCATCTGTTTATAATAATACCGGTTGCGCTATTTTATCTACGAATAAAGGTGTGATGGTAGATAGAGATGCTTGCAAAGCAAAAGTTGGCGGCGAGTATGTTTGCAAAGTTTGGTAAGAGAGGATAATATGGCTAGGATTGGGAACATTCCAGTAAAATTGCCGGAAGGTGTAAAAGTTAGTATTAAACAGGATACAATCACTGTTACCGGGGCAAAAGGTGAATTGAATTTTGTTAAAAATCCCTTGATATCAGTAGAAGAAGTAGATGGTTCTATTATCGTCGGCAGGAAAGATGATTCACGAGAACAAAGATCGCTGCATGGACTTACCAGATCATTGATAAATAACATGGTCATTGGAGTTGCCGAAGGTTTCGAAAAAGAATTACAGATTATTGGTACAGGTTATTCTGCTGAAATTGTGGGACAATGGTTAAGATTAAATGTAGGATTTTCTCATGAAATCCTGATAGAAGTTCCGGAAAGTCTTAAAGTTGAAGCAGAAGCGATTCCCCGTAGAGAGCAGGGAGCCCTTGGTGTTCAATCTGTTGTAAAAGTTCAGGGAATAAGTAAAGAAGAAGTAGGTAAATTTGCAGCGGAAATTAGAAGATGCCGTCCTCCTTTGAACTATGCAACAGGAAAAGGAATACGATACAAAGGCGAATATATCCGGATAAAACCGGGTAAAACTGCTGCGACCGCATAAATTCAGGAGATGTTATGAATAAAAGCACGATAACATATAAAAAAAGTATTGCACGAAAAAGAAGAATTAAATCGATCAGAAAAAAAATGTCCGGTACTGCTGATAGACCGAGACTTGTTGTTTTCAGAAGTATAAAGCATATTAGTGCACAGATCATTAATGATGAAATTGGTAGTACATTGGTTGCCATGTCTTCCGTCTCAAAAGATTTTCAGAAAGACAAATCTAAAAAGAAATCTGAGTTAAGTTTCGAAGTTGGAAAAAAACTTGGTGAACTTGCAAAGAAAAAAGGCATCAGTAAAGTCTGCTTCGATCGTGGGGGATACCTTTATCATGGTAGAGTGAAAGCTCTTGCCGATGGTGCACGAAAAGCCGGATTGGAATTTTAGGGAGGAAATTTGGAACGAAGACAAAGAAGACCTCGAGATAATGAACCACTTTTTGCTGTGGAAAAAATCGTTAATACTAATCGAGTTGCAAAAGTAGTGAAAGGTGGAAGAAATTTCAGTTTTAATGCTACTGTTGTCGTTGGAGATAAAGAAGGAAAAGTTGGCGTTGGCATTGGAAAAGCAAATGAAATCGTAGATGCCATCCGGAAAGCAAAAGAAAAAGCAGGGAAGAATTTGTTTTTTGTGCCGATCGTAAATGGTACTATTCCTCATGAGATCATTGGACGTTTCGGAGCCAGTAAGATCATGCTTAAACCTGCCTCTCCCGGTACTGGTGTTATTGCAGGAGGTCCTGCACGGGCTATACTCGAAGCTGTGGGAATAGAAAATATCCTCACGAAATCTTTGGGATCAAATACTCCTACAAATGTGGTTAAAGCTACAGTGAACGGACTTAAAGAATTACGAACTATTGCCCAAGTTGCAAAACTTCGTGGAAAAACTATTGCGGAACTTACCGGAAGAACCGAACAGCCGCAGCCGCAGCCACAGCAGGAGGAAACTAAATGAAACTCAAGGTAACTCAGATTAGAAGTACGATCGGTAGAAAAGAAGATCAGAAAAGAACCATTGCTGCTCTTGGTCTTGGAAAGATAAATAGAACAAGAATACATGATGATAATCCTGTTATTCGGGGAATGGTTAGTAAGGTTTCACATCTTTTAAAAGTTGAAAATGTAGAAGAAAAAGTAATAAAAAAGACTGTTTCTGCAAAACCTGTATCAGTGCAGAAAAAGGTTGAAACTGAAATTAAATCTAAAAAAGTAGTAGAAAAAAAATCTACTGTTAAGAAAGTTAAAGCGGCAGTTCCAAAAACTGAACCTAAAAAAGAAGTAAAAAAAACAATTTCCCCGAAAGCAAAAAAGACAGTGACACCGGTAAAAAAAGAAACCGGAAAGAAAGTTGCTAAGCCTAAAAAAGAAGTTGTAAAAAAACAGGTTTCTCCAAAAACAGCCACTAAAAAGGCTGCACCAAAGAAAACGACATCCAAAAAAACAGAAGAGAAAAAGAAGCAGGGATAATAAGGAGATATAATGGAACTTCATAATATTGAACGTCCCAAAATACAAAAAAATAAAAAAAGATTAGGAAAAGGTCATGGTTCTGGTACTGGAAAAACTGCCGGTAAAGGACATAAAGGACAGAAATCACGTTCCGGCGGAAGCATTCCTGCATGGTTTGAAGGTGGACAGATGCCTCTTCAAAGACGAGTTCCCAAAAGAGGATTTACAAATATATTCAAACTCAAATTCAGGGTTGTTAATTTGAATAAATTACAGGATATTGACGGGATTA
This sequence comes from Candidatus Cloacimonadota bacterium, assembly GCA_021108055.1. Classification (GTDB taxonomy): domain Bacteria; phylum Cloacimonadota; class Cloacimonadia; order Cloacimonadales; family TCS61; genus JACNIV01. Next base: position 10,724 of record JAIORR010000221.1, on the reverse strand, counting down.
ATTTTGATATTCCGAAATTTGAAAAACTGAATTTGATAAGAAAGAAAAAAGCAAATGAGAAAGCTCCTGTAAAAATCTTAGCAAAAGGTGGAGATAATTTTAATAAAAAGGTTAATATAAAAGCGAATTACTTCTCTAAAACAGCCCAGGAATTGATCGAAAAAATGGGCGGCAAAGCGGAGGTAATCTAAAGTGTTAGACAGCATAAGTAATATTTTCAAAATTCCCGATCTGAAAAAGAAAATACTTTTTACTTCTTTAATATTGATCATTTACAGGCTTGGAAGTTTTATTCCTATTCCTGGTGTAAATACGCAGGCATTGGAACAATTTCTGGGAAGTGCCAGTAGTTCCGGCGGAAACCTTTTTGGTATGTTCGACCTTTTCGTAGGTGGTAACCTGGGTCGTGCTTCTGTTTTTGCGCTTGGTATTATGCCGTATATCACTACTTCTATTGTTATTCAGCTTCTTGGTGGGGTGATTCCGTTTTTTGAAAGATTGAAAAAAGAAGGTGCGGAAGGTCAGAAGAAGATAGCTCAATATACAAGATATGGAACTGTCTTTGTTGCAGCATTCAATGCAGTTGGTATTACAGTATTCCTGCAGTCGGGAGTTGAAGGCGCAGTTCCCAATCCGGGTCCACTGTTTATGTTAACAAGTATTATTACAATGGTCACCGGTGTGATGTTCATTATGTGGCTTGGCGAACAGATCACAGAACATGGGATCGGGAACGGTATTTCTCTTATTATCTTTGCAGGTATAATAGCACGTTATCCAATGGGATTCGTACAAATGTACCAGATGATAAGTGCTGGTGCAATGTCCATTTTTATGGGTGTTGCTGTTATTATTGTAATGATAGGTGTAACTGCTTCGGTAGTTCTTGTTACAGAAGGAGTACGTAAGATACCCGTTCAATATGCAAAAAGGATCGTGGGAAGAAAAGTTTATGGCGGGCAAAGTACACATATTCCTCTCAAGGTTAATACTGCCGGTGTGATCCCTATCATTTTCGCTCAGGCAATTTTAATGTTTCCCAGAACACTTGCCACGTTCTTCAAAGACAATGATTTTATGAATGCCCTGGTAGGTTTTTTATCACCCGGAGCATTTCTATATACAGTATTATATGTAGGTCTGATAGTTTTCTTTGCTTATTTTTATACAGCGATGGTTCTCAATCCTATTGAAATGGCAGAGAATATGAAAAAATACGGTGGATTTATACCCGGACGTAAACCCGGGAAAAAGACATCGGATTATATTAACAGTGTCCTCGTCAGGATCACCCTGCCGGGAGCGATTTTCTTTGCATTTGTTGCAGTTCTTCCGGAATTCATGTCTAAATGGGCAAATCTGCCTTTCTACTTTGGAGGAACAGGACTTATCATTATCGTTGGTGTGGCGTTGGATACATTGCAGCAGATAGAATCTCACCTTGTAATGCGTCATTACGAAGGCTTTATGAAAAAAGGCAAACTTCGTGGAAGAAGAAGATAGATTATTTTATAGAGTGAAAAGGCAGTATGATCCAGATAAAGAATGAAAAAGAGATAGCAAAAATGCGGGAAAGTAACCGTATTATTGCTTCATTGCTAAAAAAACTGGAAGAAATCATTAAACCTGGTATGAGTACATTAGAGATCGAAAGATACTCTGAGAATCTGATCCGCTCCGAAGGTGGGAAACCTGCTTTCAAAGGATATTCAATACCGGGGCTTTCACCGTTTCCGGCTGCCATTTGTGCTTCGGTGAATTCATGTATCGTTCATGGAATACCATCCAAAAAGAATATTCTAAAAGAGGGTGATATAATCGGTGTAGATGTGGGTGTCTATAAAGATGGTTTTTATGGAGATGCTGCTCGAACTTACCGGGTAGGAAAAATATCGAAAGAAACAGAAGACCTTCTTTCCATTACTAAGGAAGCTCTTGACAGAGGAATTGCTCAAGCGAGAGATGGCGCAAGAGTCGGTGATATATCGTATGCAATAGGCTCATTTGTCAGGTCAAAAGGCTATTTTGTGGCAGATAATCTTACCGGTCATGGACTTGGAAGAGAATTACATGAAGAGCCTGTTATTCCTAATTTTGGTGTGAAAGGAAAAGGACCGAGATTGAAAAAGGGAATGACACTGGCTATCGAGCCAATGGTTAATATTGGAACCAACCGGGTAATAGAAAGAGGTTGGGAATTTCATGTTGCAGATGGTTCGTTATCTGCACATTATGAAAATACTATCTTAATAACGGATAATGAACCGGAAATATTATCGGTTCTTTGAAGTTAAAGAGAGAAAATTTATGGCAAAAGAAGGTGTAATAGAAGTAGAAGGTGTTGTTGTTGAAGCATTACCTAATACTACATTCAAGGTGGAATTAGAGAATGGGCACCAGATACTTGCACATAGCTCTGGTAAGATGAGAATGCATTACATCAGGATTTTACCAGGCGATAAAGTAAAAGTAGAATTATCTCCCTATGATTTGAACAGGGGAAGAATTATTTATCGATATAAATAGGAGATTAAGATGAAAGTAAGAGCATCGGTAAAGAAAATGTGTAAAGATTGTAAGATTATTAAACGTAATGGAGTTATTAGAGTTATTTGCTCTAGTAATCCAAAACATAAACAGCGGCAAGGATAGAAAAAGAAAGGAGGATTAGCTTGGCTCATATTGCAGGAATCGAATTACCCAGAGACAAAAGAATTATTATAGGTCTTACTTATATTTATGGAATTGGAAAATCTTTTTCACGGGAAATTCTGAAAAAAGTAAAGATAGATGAAGATAAGAAAGTAAAAGACCTCAGTACAAAAGATGAAAAGAGTATACGAGAGGTTATTCAGGATGAATACATTGTGGAAGGTGAGCTCAGAACACGTGTTGCGATGGATATTAAACGCCTGATGGAGATTGGCTGTTACAGAGGGATAAGACATAAGAAAAGTATGCCGGTCAGAGGTCAGCGTACACACACAAATGCAAGAACCAGAAGAGGGCGTCGCAGAAGTACTGGAGCAGGTAAAAAGAAATAGGAGTATGCAATGGCAAAGAAAACAAGCAAAGTAAGAACAAAAAAGAAAAGAGTAAGACTTTCTTTTAATGAAGGCGTAGCTCACATTCATTCGAGTTTTAATAATACCATTGTATCTCTTTCAGATAAAGCCGGCAACACATTGGCATGGTCGAGTGGTGGAAAGATTGGCTACAAAGGTTCAAAAAAAAGTACTCCTTTTGCAGCTCAGCTTGCAGCAGAAGAAGTTGCAAAGGTTGCCCTCGATATGGGGATCAACAGAGTTCGCGTTGTAGTCAGAGGACCTGGCGGCGGCAGAGAATCCGCTATCAGATCACTTGATGCAAATGGTCTTCAGGTCACTATGATCTCAGATATTACGCCTCTTCCTCATAACGGCTGTCGACCAAGAAAAACAAGAAGAATATAAGGAAATCACTATGGCAAGATATACAGGACCTTCATGTAAATTATGCAGAAGAGAGGGAGTTAAACTCTTCCTGAAAGGAGAACGTTGTAACTCTGATAAATGTGCGTTTCAAAGACGTGCATATATTCCCGGAGAGCACGGAAGTGAAAAAGGGTTTAAAAAAAGATTGAGCGATTATGGTGTGCACTTGAGAGAAAAACAAAAAGTTCGCAGAATATATGGTGTGCTTGAAAAACAGTTTAGAAAATATTTTAAAATGGCTGCAAAAAAATCCGGAGTTACTGGAGAAAATCTTCTTCAATTCCTGGAAACGCGCCTTGATAATGTTATCTACCGAATGGGATTTGCTCCTTCAAGAAAATCTGCAAGACAGATCATTCGTCATGGTCATATTACAGTGAATGGCAGGAAAGTAAACATTCCTTCTTTCCTTGTACGACCTGATAATGAAATCGAGATCAAAGAAGGAAGCAGGCAAATGAATCTGATACAAGAAGCCATGGAAGCTTCAACAGAAGTGGAAAACTTCGATTGGTTCGAAGTAGAAAAAGATAAATTCAAAGGGAAAATGGTCAGCATTCCTTCGCGTGAACAGATCCCATTGGATGTTGACGAACGTCTTATTGTCGAATTTTATTCCAAATAGAAGATAAGGAGATTTTTTTATGATGTTCCTTGAACCATTACAATTACCTGACAAAGTGCAGGTTGATGAAAATACATATGGTCCCACTTTTGGGAAATTTGAAATTGGACCGCTGGAACCCGGGTTTGCCATAACCATAGGTAATACTTTACGAAGAGTATTGTTTTCTGCGATACAGGGTACTGCAATTCGATTTGTAAAAATTGAAGGTCTGCATCATGAATTTGCACCGATCCCCGGCACAGATTCCGATTTCATCGATCTTATTCTTAAATTAAAAAAAGTTGTTATAAAATCAGAATCTGTTAATGAAGAACTGCTCGTTCTGGAACACAAAGGGATTGGACCAGTTACTGCTGGAGAGATTAATGAAACCGCCGATGTTAAGATAATTAATAAAGATCTTATCCTTTTTCAAATGAATGAAGATATTGATTTCAGAATGGAACTCTGGGTTGGAATTGGTAGAGGTTATGCATCTGCCGAGACACATGATATGGAAGAAAAACCTGTGGGTGTGATCCCGATCGATTCGATATATTCTCCTGTCACAAAAGTTAATTTTGAGATTGGAAACCAAAGGGTCGGAGAGAAGATCGATTATGACAAAATAATAATCGAGATCAATACAGACGGCAGCATCGATCCTAAGGATTCTCTCTATCTGGCTGCTAAGATTCTTCGAGACCTGTATGATAAGATCGTTCTTTTTGAAAAAGAACCGGAATACATCGAAGAGATCGAAATGGATCCTGAACTGGAAAGAATGGAAAAAATACTTGTTACCAACGTAAACGAATTGGAACTTTCTGTACGTTGCAGTAACTGTCTTTCTGCAGCAAAGATCGAAACTATCGGAGAACTTGTAGAAAAAACCGAAAATGAAATGCTCAAATATCGTAACTTCGGGAAGAAATCACTGGAAGAAATAAATGCATTACTCGAAAAATATGATCTTTCGCTCGGCATGAACGTCATAGGAATTCATAAAAAAATTAATGACGCAAAAAAAAGAATAACTAACAAATAATAAGGATTGTATTATGAGACATAAAGTAAAAGGGAAAAAGTTTGGCAGAGAAAGTGATCATAGAAAATTGATGCTTAAAAATCTTGTGGTTTCTCTGGTGGAACACGAAAGAATTAATACTACACAGGTAAAAGCAAAAGAATTGAGAAGTCTGGCAGAAAAAGTTATTACCTATGGTAAAAAAGGAACTGTACATCATCGCAGACTTGCCTACAAAGTTTTGCAAAACCGCGATCTGGTGAAAAAAGTATTTGATGAACTGGCACCAAAATATGAAGCCAGGGAAGGCGGATATACCCGCATTTTTAAGAACGGCTACCGTAAAGGTGATTGTGCCCCCATGGCAATAATAGAATTCGTGGACACACAAAAAATCATTGAGAAAAAAGAAAAGAAAATTAAAAAAAAAGAAGCTGTAAAATAATCGAGAATTAATAAATGAACAGGCTGTTAGAGATAACAGCCTGTTTTTTTGTTTTTAAATTGAATATTTGTAGGAATAGTTCATCGAACTGTCCGAACGTTTATTGACCTGCATTTTAGGTTATATAACCTACTGTTTAGGTCAGGCTTATTTGAAATTATTTGAAAAAGTCTGTTTGAATGATTAATGAATAAAGAATTGGAAAAGGGTTGGAAGGAGAATATTTTTATGATTCAATCTACAACTCCTCATTCTCAACAAAACTATAATAACCATTATTATTAAAAATAATATGATCCAAAAGATTAATTCCTAAAATTTTTCCTGCTTCTTTAATTCTATTTGTTACTTCAATATCTTCTGTACTTGGTTTTAATTCGCCAATTGGATGGTTATGAGCAATTATTATTGCCGAAGCTCTTTCCGCTATTACATCTGCAAAAACTTCGCGGGGATGAACATGACTTTTATTGATAAGTCCAATACTTATCACACGAACATTCATTACTTCATTTGCACCATTGATGGAAACACAAAGAAAATGTTCCTGTTTTCTATCTCCAAAATGTTGTATTAAAGGAAGAACATCAGTAGGGAATTTTATTTTCAAACCTTCAGGCTTGATTCTTCTGCGAACAAATTCAAAAGCTGCCAGAACCAGAGCTGCTTTAGCTTCTCCAATTCCTTCAATGTTCAGAAGGTCATCCGGGGAAAGCTCAAGTCCTTTTTGATCTATTATTTTTATAATTTTCTTGGCAATTGAAAGAACATCCAGTTTCTGAGTTCCTTTACCAAGAATTACTGCCAGAAGCTCCTTATCATTAAGTGAATGTGCTCCTTTTTCAAAAAGCTTCTCTCTTGGTCTTTCCTTTTTTGGTAAGTCTTTAATCTTTTTCATTTTTCCCAAGCTTTATTCAGTTTAATTTTTTCACCGAACTTTCACCGAACTTTTCAATTTCAAATTCAAGTTTCTGGGTAGTTTTCCGGGTAGTAAAAAACCTTTTTCACCCACTCTTTCTACCATCTCTTCTCTGAACCTAATGCTTTTTTATACTTATTCACCATTATCAATAATTTTCCAACGACCACCCTTATCTGGACCAACACGCCTTATAATACCTTTTTGTTGTAATACAGCTAGATTATATTTCACGCCATCCTCAGTAATATTATCAATATGAGCAGCAATCTCCTTTCTACCTGCTGAAGGATGAATTATTAGATAAGCTATCATCTCCTGCTGTTTCTGGGTAGTTTTCTGGGTAGTTTTCTGGGTAGTTTTCTGGGTAGTTTTCTGGGTAGTTTCTTGGATAATTTCTTGGGTAGCCTTCCCCCCCTGTACCGTATCAACTCCGTTTCCACTCCGTTTCAACTCCGTTGTAGATGTTAATTCAATTATGAAATGATCAAAATGACCTGCAATCTGCGGTTTAGTTTTGAAATATCTTTTCCAACCTCGGAAAATTTTATCGAATCCATAACCTGCAGTTTCTGCTAATTTTATTACTCGGAATATTTTTGCTAAAACAGGATTCCTCGGCTGAGAAATATCCGCTTCCATAATACTCTTTAAATCCTTTGGTAATCCACCCGGATTGTAAAATTCCAGATGATTTGAAAAAACTCTGATGCGGGGTTTGGATGTGCTGAAATAATCTGTGTGCATTAACATATTTACGAATGTTTCCCTTAAGGCTTGTACATGAGGTTGGTCTTCTGTAGCCATTCCTTCAATAGTCATTTTGAAGGGAATATTGATTTGTTGGAGTAGTCTGGGATAAATAGCAAAATAATATTCAAAAATGTTTTCCTGCTGGTCCAAACGGAATGAATAGCGGGATGAAGCAGTTTCAAGCGATATCCCGGGAATTTCCAGGTAATCGATTCTGAAATCCGTTATTACATCTTCAATAGAATCCACTTTACCAAAGAATAGGAGACCTGCTATTGTGATTTTACCATCTTTTAGAACCTGTAGTTTTTGCAAAAAATCCTCATCTGAAAGCAGATTGTATTGATGGGAAGGGTTTATCACTTGCAGAAAATTCCGGTATCGTTTTATGGAAGAAACATTAAGAGCATCTATATTAAGGTCGGTTAATTCTCTATCTTTTGTACCAAATGCCTGATCCCGATACATGGCATCGATCTCTGCTTTTGTGGCTCGTTGATCTCCGCTGGCTGTGCGAATGAATGTGTTATTAATGTTATTGAAATAAACAGGTTTTCGGACTGAAACAGGAATATGAAAGGCTAAAACAGTCTTTCCTTCAATCTCATATTTTTTACAGACCGGATTTATTCTGACATTAAATTTTTGATTCGATCGTAAAGCAGTAATGAAATCCTGTTCGATCTTTTCGGGATCTTTAATGCCGGTAATTGTATATTCATCTTTTTGTTTAAATACACCAAAAACCAGCCAGCCACTACCTGTATTGGCAAAAGCACTCACTGTTTCCCAACTGTTTTTGGGAATAGCTTTCTCTGCTTTCTTAACTTCAAAATCTTCCCATTCGATATCCTGTAAGCGTTTTATTAATTCTTCTTTGTTCATCTATAATTCCTTGTGAATTAGGTAACTCGACCTGCCAGGTCGAGAGCGACCAAGCCATGCCATAGGCAGGTAAACGGGTCACGTTACTACTTTCTATATTTTCCTTTCTTCCTCTCCGCTTCCAGCTTTTGCTTTTCTGCTTTAATTCTTACCAGCAACTCTTCCGCAGTTTCGTAACTACGGTTTTCCTTTTCTGCCAGCTCAGTTTCTGTAATAACCAACTCACCTCGGAAGGCTTTAGTCAGTACGCTTTGACCAAGCTGCTCAACTCTGGTAGTTATAGGAATTAACCGCTTTTCCAGTTTTTCGGCTACCGCAAAGAAAGCATCTACCTGACGGATTATTTCTTTTTGTTCTGCGAGAGGTGGAAGAATAAAATCTAGTTCTCTTACTCGTTGGCAATTAAGAGCTTTTGGACCAGAACCACTGCCTAATCTTCTATTATGTTCATATTGCATAAAAAACCAATAAAAAAGGTATCTCGATAAAACAAAACCATGATTTAAAATAACTGCTGCTACATTTTGATTACAAGTGCTTTCTATATTTAATATTGCAGCCTGTCCTCTAGTTTTGCCTTCACCAATCATAGCAATAAGAACTGTTCCTTTAGGAAATAATTTTACAGACGAATTTTCAAAACCAATTTTTGTAATAGTTTCTCTTGTTTTAGCAATAATTGAATTAGCTACTTCTCCAGAACTAACCCAATTTATATTTCCATTCCAGTATTCTTTACTTTTCCGGGATGGCGTGCTACCGTTATAAACATTTCCTATATTATTAATCTCACAAAAACACCATGATTTAGGTAATTTATATTTACTAATTTTATTCTTTAGCCGCTCAGAACCTGTTTTATAATTTTTCTTTATAAAATTTAACTCTCTTTTTGATATCACATTTTTAAGTCTAAATTTCATTATTTGTTGTAATAGTATCTCAGCACTCTCCACACTCGGATTTTCTTCCCGCCACTCCTCAGTCAACTTCCCAGTAACGGCAGCATTGAGCACACTCTGGCGAAATTGTTTTATCAGTTCTTGCACATTTTGCAAACGCTCTTTCAATTTCTCAACTCGTGGCAGCACTGCATCCAGTTTGGCTGCAATACGTTTTTGTTCAGTGAGGGGTGGGAGGAGGAATGGCATTTTTTCTATAGCTTTACTGCTAATATTTTGGACACCAATCCCTTTGCCTTGAGCTAAAATCAATGAAGGTATTATAGCAAAATAATATTTAATAAAAGCCATTGAAATTAAATCAACACCAAAAATCGTAATTAATCCTGTTCGTTGATTTTGAAGTGCAGGATATTTCTCGTTATATTCTGAAATGTAACCCAAAGAACCAGATAAGCTTATTAATAAATCTCCTTTATTTACTATGAAATTATCATATTGTTTCAAATAATTTTTTGTAAGATAAACACATTTTGAGATATCCACTTCTGTGTTTTGTAGATTTGTTTGCTTGATTAACGGAATTCCTTCTTTTTGAAAATCTTTTGATTTAAACGCATATCCATTACGAATGAATAATACATCACCTAATTTGCAATTGAGCCATCCTTTCGGTGATATGTTATCCATTTCTGTTCTCCAGCAGATCGAGAATTTCCTGCAGTTCATCGATGCAGGCGTTCAGTTCTGTGATAGCTTCTGAAGCCAGCAGGTCGGGTTCGGGAAGGTTTTCGTTATTTCCCAGGCTCTCATCTTTCAGCCAGGTAATATCCAGGTTGTAATTTCGTGTAGCAATTTCTTTAGCACTAAAGCAGCGGAAGCGTCCGCTTTCGTCGGTTGCCTGTCGTTTGACTCTGCCATCGGGGTCATCACCGTAGTATTTTATAAAATCTGCAAACATCTTTTCCGTTAGTGGACGGTCTTTTTTAGTTACACCGGGAATATTGGTGCGGTTGTCATATATCCATACTTCTTCGGTTTTCGGTCCTTTCTGAAAGAAAAGCACATTTGCTTTTACACCCTGGCTGTAAGGAGTAAATGTTCCATTTGGTAATCTCAATAATGTGTGCAGATTGCAGTCTTCCATCAGGTTTTTTATCACTTCTCCCGCCTGGTCGGCAAAGAGAACATTATCGGGCAGCACCATAGCAGCACGTCCTCCGGGTTTGAGGATCGTAACTACATGCTGTATAAAATTTAATTGTTTATTACCTGTTTCTACAGTAAAGTCACCACGAGTGGGAACCTGGTTAGCTCCTTTGGTACCGAAGGGCGGATTGGTAAGAATGCAGTCGAATCGCAATCCGCTGTCAGGTTCATAGATGCTGTCTCCCAGCACGATCTGGGGTTCAATTCCGTGCAGGAACATATTCATCAAAGCTAATCGCCTGGGTCGCGGTACTAATTCCTGTCCATGAAAGGTTTCTTTCCGGATGCGGGGCAACTGGCGTTTATCAAAAGATTCTGAGTATTTTTTCATCCACCATTCATAAGCCACCATCAAGAAACCTGCAGTACCGCAAGCCGGGTCGGAGATAGTAAAATCTTTAGTTACGAGTGGATCTGGCTGCATCACTTCCACGATGGTGCGGATAAGCGGTCTGGGTGTGAAATACTGTCCCGCTCCTTTTTTGCCTTCACTGGCAGCTTTTT
>JAIORR010000144.1 GCA_021108055.1 Candidatus Cloacimonadota bacterium | reverse complement strand
TCCCGTGAAATCGGGAATTCATTGAAATTAATAGTTCCCCAATTAACTAACTCGTTCCCAAAGCCATCTTTGGGAACGTCCTTTATCTTGACCTGGCAGGTCGATTTTCAAAACTTTATCTCATCCCACTCTATGCAAATTTAAAGAACTTCACCTTTCCGAAACTTACCTTCCTGAATTTTTTCATAAAAAGTTTCGGAAAGTTCTCACTCGTTCAATAATGAACGAGTTACTTCATCATCTGCTTCTTGCCATAATGAACAGGAAGAACGGACATCCGATGAATGCCGTAATAACGCCCACCGGTAGTTCGATAACAGCAACATGCATTGCCACAAGATCGCATAATATCAAAAGAACAGCACCACCGAAAGAAGCAAGGATCAGGGAAAACTTCTTATTCCCGCTTGAGATCATCCTCACAAGGTGAGGAACAACTAATCCGATGAACCCGATGATACCTGCATATGCTACTGTTATTCCCGTTAAAAGTGAACATATCACAAATATCCTTTTCCGCAGTTGTTTTACATTCACTCCCAGACTGGAAGCTACAAGATCACCTGTTGTAAGAATATTCAATTGATTAGAAAGCAGGAACAGATAGAACATCAGAAGAATAGAAATACTGAAAACAGCAAGAAATATTTTCCATTCAGTATGACTGAATATATGACCCAGATTTCCCATTAAAATATTAATTATATTTCCAATATCCTGTTGGTTGAAATACATAATCAACGAAATAAGAGCAGCAAAGAACATTCCCACGATAATACCGGAAAGCAGTAATTTGGATTTATTAAAAAAACCACCGAGATGAGAAAGATACCACACCAGTATCATAGTTAATATTGCACCCAGAAAGCCCATAACAGGCATCAGCAGATATAATCCCATCACAGCCGCCAGGATACTTCCAAAAGCCGCTCCCGAAGAAATACCCAGGATATACGGCTCTGCGAGAGGATTATTCAACATAACCTGGAACGAATATCCCACTCCTGCAAGAATGAAACCGGTAAGAAATGAAAGCATCAATCTGGGAAGCCTTACAGATAGAATTATATGCAAAGAAGCCGCTTCAAATGAAAGATAAAAATAGATCAGGAAAGCAGAAAAAATAACAAACGAGAATAATATTTTTTTATTCATATAAAACCTTTTGCAGTTTCATAATTCCTTCCACCACTCTCGGTGAAGCTCGTAATATGAGATCAGGATCAATATCTTCTACTGTGAAGATGCGGTTATTTTTGCAGGCAGATATTACTTCCCAACCTTTTCTATCCTTGATCTGTGAAGCTGTCATTCCCGGATAGGTTATGATGATGATATCAGGATCCGCTATTATTACTTCTTCTGGTTTTATCTTGCTATAATCGCGGGGAAGGGACGAGAATATGTTATTTCCTCCTGCATACCTTACAACCTCTCCTACAAAAGAGCTATCCGATACACTCATTATGGGATTTCCATAAATCTCAATATAAATACCGGGAATTCTATTTGAATCTTTTAATCGTTCAATCGATAATTTCATCAATAAATTAACAGCAGTTTGCAAACTGTCGGCAACAATATCTGCTCTTTCGGTTTTATCTATAAGAACCCCTATCTTTCTTACAGCTTGGATCATTTCTTCAATCGACGACGGATATATTTGTACAGTGGGAATTCCTAATTTCTGCAGTTCGAATGAAAGTAATTCCTGCTCCAGACCGGAAGTTAAAACAAGTGTCGGATTCAGGCTGATTATTTTTTCATAATCCACTTTCCCAAATGTTCCAACTTTGGGAATATCTCGCAGATCATCAGGATAATCGCATTCAGTTGTTATGCCAACGATGTCTTCGGTACCCTGAATAAGAGCAACGATTTCGGCTACTTCCGGTGAAGTTATAATATATCTTGGATTTGTGGTCTTCTCTTTTTCCGTTGTGCAGGAAATTATCAGAGATAAAATTATCAGCAGGAATATAATCTTTTTTTTCATAAAGAAATCCTTTTATTTTTTATTGCTTAAGGCAAAAAAATAAAAGGATATTTAAACTTTTATCTCAAGGTAATTTCATCCGAATACCGTAAAATAAAAACTTAAATGGCAGGTTTCCTGGCTTGCAGAACGATTCAATAATCTGAGCCTTCCCAACCGACAAATGCCGACCAGTGACCCGAATTGATAAATTAGCTCACGGATTAACACAGAGACTTGTCCGCCGTGGCGGATTAAAATTTGTGTTTCTTAGTGTTATTAGTGGCTAAAATTCTGCTTACAGTGACGGAGACCGCTCCCGACTTTAACGGGATTCCCTTTTACTCTTGCACCATTAAGCTACACTCTATACAAAGTTTATTTATTTTATTACTGATTTACTGTCAAGAATGAACTATTTTTAATTTTCTACTAAATCAAAATTTACTGTCAATGATTCTGTTCCATCATTGAAGAATATATCACTCTTTTCAGTAATAATATCAAATATAGTATGATAATATTCTACATAAACATAATAATTTCCGGTAATTACACTATCAAAATTATATTCTCCTATCACATTTGTTACATCTTGCTCTATAATAACAGTTTCGCCTGCTTCGATCTTATATAAACATACATAAACATCAGATTCAGGTTCATTGTTAAAATAAACATAACCTTTTACATTTCCAAAAGTTTTTATTTCAAAAGCTCCCATATCTTCCACAGCAGGTGTAACTACTTCATCATTAAAAACTATAGGATCAGAAAATGGAGTTACATGAGTGACAGTAGTTTCATCCTCACTTAAATATTTTACTGCATGCACATCATATTCACCTGCCTGCACATCATAAAATTTGTAATAACCAATATTTGTAGTATATACTGTATCGCAGAATCGAAAAGAATCAGCGGAAATAATATTCCTTAGAAATACTTTTGCTCCATCAACTTGATCTGATGTTTCTTCATAAAGAATCCTTCCGGTTAATTTGCCATTATCACGTTCTGAAGTTTCGCAGCTAACTAAAAGCACGATTAAAGCAAGAAGCATAATTTTCAATATTTTCATTTTTCCCCCAAAAAATAATACATCGCTTTCATTATTATAAGATCACATTATTTCCAATCATTAATTACACTAAAAATCTATTGGCAGGAAGAGTTAAATGTTCATAATGTCAACAAATATTATCAAATTATAGTATACACAACTAATTTTTCTTTTCATTAGAACAGGATATTGCTCATTTCATAGAAATGAATTCAATTCTTTCGATGAGTTTATTTTAAAAATTTCAGTTTCAAATAGATACAATTTCGGATTTATGGTTTTAAGTTTTTTTTGATTTTTTTTCATCTTCTTTTTTTATATTTTATAGTTCAATTGATTTTTATTGCTTTACAATCTTATTCTCTTGAAGTTAGCGAAAATTCAAAAAAGTTATACTACATTTTGATATAAATACAAAATCCAATATTATTGTTTGAATATGAATTATTTATAATTATTATTCAAAGCAGTATTAGCAAGTCTGTATTAAGTTATACTGATTGATTCCTTCCAATTATATATCTTTCTATTGGTTGTAAGCGGAATTGATGGCGGCTTCATTCTACGAAAACGAGTATCATAAATTATTTTTTCTTTATATCCTCTATAATTAGCACTTCCGTCCCAGGTAGCACTTACACTTTGCTGAACTCTGCTCCCATAAGTATAATATGTACCTCTTTGTCTTGGTCCTTGCCAGCTGAAAAGATCTTCAACTTTCAAAGAACCTTCCGTGAAAATAGCAGCCATAACCCAAACATCGTTTTCGTTGTAATATACTCCCGGCGTAAACTCTAATTCTCTTGTAGCTATATACACATCATTTCCACAAATCAAACCAAGTGCATCATCACTAGTTGGATCATCACGTGGATCGTCTTCATACAAAATACTACCAGCAATATATATATCATCTTCAGTGCAAAACGAAACCGCACCGTCCAATGTTCCTTTTATATAAATATCATTATTTGCACTATAAAGTACATTACCAAACGCATTAAAAGTAGCGATAGGAATATCTACAACAAGGGAATCCCAATATGTCTGTGTACCTAAATCAGGATCGTCATACGGGCAACCATAAACTCTAACGATCTGATCTCCATTAACATCGGTTGTAAGATCCACGTATAATTCTCCATCTGTAGCAAAACTGAAAACATTATCGAGTTGATAAGAACCTACTTTGTCAACAAAACTCATATGATTTGGAAGAGTAATATGATCTGCACCTTCTTCTAAAGTGTCTCCCATAAAACCCATAAAGTTGGCTTGTGTTGCTCCTAACCAGTAATTTACATGTCCCGTAAGAGTAACGTTTCCGAAAAATTCCGGTCCTGGTACTTGACCAACACCCAGATTGCCATTTATGTGAAATGGGCCATCAACACCTTCTCCATTTCCAAAACAAAGATTATCGTTAAATGTATTCAGGAACATTGCATGGTATGAAAAAGGGACTTGCTGATTCATAACTTCGGCAGTTGCGGTTACCGGACCTTCCTGAGCGCTGATAGTTATTTTAAATGTTTCACTATCTATCTGATTCGTTACAACAGCAACATTTGTATTATTGAAAACAGGTGATGATTCTGTATAATTAAAATTAGCTAAATTAAAAGTACCATTATTTAAGTCTTTATCAAGTTTATACATTACCATATTTGCATAACATGATGCTGCATTTTGCATATTGGTTACTTTCGCAGATTGAGCAATTCTATCAACTGAAGTAGATTTTTGATTAGTTGCAACATAATAAACAGGATATAAACCAATAATGCTTGCCATTATAATAATAATTAAAAATTTACCCATCTTAACCTCCTACCAATCGTAAATATTTTTTGGAGAAATTACCTTTCGTCCTGATGTTACAGGATATCGAGAAATTTCATTTAACATTGTCATATCAACAGGTTCGGCTCCTGCAATTGTATAATCGAAAACTATCGACTTGATTTGATTCAAAGTAGTAGTTGTTGCCCCGTTTTTATCTAAATAGCTAAATTTAAAACCAACCAGACCTGTCAGGTCATAATCAAAAAGAACACCGCTAGTATCTCGAACAATTTGGAAATCCATTGGATTAATTGTAGGATCGACCGGAAATGGACGAGTATAAATCCTTACTGTATCCGGTATAAGATCTTCATTCAAATCACGTGTAAATTCCAGCCTTAAACTATCGGCAACTTTTATACAATTATAAAAATCAGTTATATTATAACCCATAGTATTAATATCTTCAGCAATTTTTAGTGTAAAAATCTCTGCAAAAAGTTGTTGATTGTAAGATTGTGAATTCTTTGAGTTCGTCTCCACATACATTGCATTCATCTGCATGATCGATGCTATAATCAAGCCTGCAATAATAATCCCAAATATTATTTCTAATAATGCACTCATTTTTATTCCTATACATCCGAAAATATATTACTTAAAGTTACATTAACATTATAAGCAGTGGATACGACATTAACTGTAAGTAATTTGTAATCTGTATTATAAGTAGCTACAGTTGTTGTAACTTGATAAGTAATTCCGTTCCATACTGTTGTTTGCGTTTGGTTGTGAAGATTATCTAATTGATTAAAGGGAATCATCCAGGCTTGATCGATTACCGAATCTGCGAGAAAAGTAGCATCGTATAATTCTTCGCTTTGCAGGGCAGACATCATAATATTGTTCGTGATACTGTTTTTTAACATGATCAAGCTCATAAATGCAAACAACGCAATAACCATCATAATACTATGTAAACCACTCACAAATTCCTCCTTCCTATTCCCTTGCACCTAATAAATGCAAGTATTGTACCAATTTCACACTCAAATACAATTATCCATAAACAACGCTAACTTCCTGAATATAAATAAAATAACTTTTTTTACAAAAAAAACAAAATTAATATATGTCGCATAAAGGATACAGTAAATTGTGTTTTGTATAATATTTATGACAGATATTTCCTGAAATCTAATTATAGCAACACCTCAATTTTTTATGCATATCATGGAAAATAATCCATTGAGAAACATATTAAAACATTATCCTCAAACCTACATCAAACTGAACACATTCAGTTGATTTATCCGAAAATTCTTTATAATTTTCATTGAGCAGATTAGTAATATTGGCAATGATACTGATATTTTCTTTTAATTTATAGCTTCCAAGTAAATTAATTAGAAGAACATTATCCATTTTTTCACTTGAATCATCAAACCTGTCATGCAGATATTTGAATTGCGTTTCAAACCTTAATAAATTCTTTTCATAACACAGCGAAGTTGTGTTGATCACTTCTGGAATAAAATACAATTCTTCATCACTTTCGGTATAACTTATATCCTGCACAAACTCAAAACATCTATGTTTCAAGCAAGCTTTAAATCCGATTTTCTGAATCTGACAATCGATATTTTCCTGTTCATAATAATTTTTATCTAACATATCATACCTACGGAACTCATCATTCCGACTTAAATTGTAATATATCGAAACAGGAAACAGGTATTCGGATTCTACTATCGCAAAGGCATTCATTTGTTTTTTAGTTTGTATATTATTCATATAAAGATATTGAAATTCGTTTTCAACAAATTCGTCCTTTCTTGATGTTCTGCCGATCTCAGGTTTATTCTCGAGTTTCAAAAATAACTCGGGAAGAATTTTAAATTTTGCAGAAAATTCGATCGCTGGATAAATATGATCTTCATCAAAAGCACACCACATCCCTATTTTATTAAAAAAATAAATATCTTTGACCTGACCGGAAATTTTTCCGGATACGGTTTGTTTCAAAAGATCAAGTCCTATCTCTCCGCAATATTTTTTCTGATCGATCTTAAAATTACTAACAATATCGATGTCTTTCGCTGAATCTTCAAGTTGCGTGAATTCATAATAAGAAGATTTTATATTAATATCCAAAGTCATTGGGTTTATTAGATTTAATAGAATTGAATTACAGTCATATTTCAGATATAATCCATTGATCTTTGTATCTCCATTTTCGCATCTGTATTTGTTGTATTCATAATTCAGATCGAAAGAATGCTCTTTGAACTCCGGCTGCCAAGAAAGATCGAAAACAGTAGTTTCCCAGTTTTCAGTTAGTTCTTTATTATGGAATCCGGCGGTAAAATTCAGGAATGAATTCTTGGAATAGACTCCCTCGATATCTCCGAGATAATGATTCCCGCATAAAATATTTACAGCAAAGTTATTATTAGTTCCTACCGATGGATGTTGCATTTTGGGTGGTGAAAAAACCGGTTGAAATCCTAATTTGCTGATACTTGAAACCTTCCAGAATTGAGCGAGATCTATGAAACTCTCCACGCTATCGGAAGGCATTTGGCTTTCTCCAATTATCAATACTTCACCCAGTTCGAGCTGATTTTCATCTGTAATTTCCGCATTCAAAAAAAGGGTAAAACAAAGTAAACTCAGAATAAGTTTAGTTTTCATTTTTCACTCCCTTCTTTGAACATCTGTGAGATCTTTGAATGCATTTCTTTCGAGATATTATCTTTGATCACCTCAAAGAGCTGATCTGCTTCTTCCAGCCTGCCGGACTCGATGTAAGCAATACAGGCAACCTCTTCTGCCCTGTTGCGTATCTCAATTAGTTCGGGATATAAGTATCGGACCCGTAAAAGTTCCGGAATAGCTTCATCAAATTTATCCTGCTTATATAATGAATATCCTTTCAGATATTGAGCTTTTGCTTTTACATATTTGTGTTTACTTTTTAACAGTTCCTTCAGTTTGATTTGAAATTTCCCGGTTTCTCTACCCGATATCTGCCATTCGATCAGATATAGTTCTGCTTTCTGTTTATTTTCTCCTTTGGCAAATTCCATAAATTTTTCATAATCATTACGAAAATATTTATTTTTGTTCTCAAGTTCTAATCCTAATAATCTCAGCCAAATCTCACTCCTCCTTGAGATCATCGAAGCTTTTCGCAGTTTTGTTATCGCTTTATCCGGTTTATTTCTAAGAAGGTCTAATTTCGACCAATTTAACAGGATTTCAGAATCACTCTTTTTGGAATACAATTCCGAATAAACAGCATCAGCATTGTCATACTCTTTAATTTGCACATAACTAAGAGCTTGAATAAGTTTTATTTCATCAAGTTTATTATAATCCGGCATAAGTATCTCGATCTCTTTGCAGGTGCTGATTGTCTCATCCCAAAGTTCCTGTTTAAATTCATAATAAACTTTCCTATCGAGCAGCTTAACCCTGAAATTTGCAGAATCACAGAGCAGAAGAAGTTGGGCAATCTCATCAAGGAATTCTACATTATCGGTTTGCTCTGAAACCCACCTGAGACCATTGAGTGCGTTATTTACAATTTTGCCATCAATGTCTGGTTTTATCAACTTCTTATAATAGATCAGGGCATTATGATAATCACCGATATTATAATATGAATCTGCAATTCCTAAAAGAGAAGAATTAAAATCTTTTTTATCTGGAAAATTAATAACGTACTGTTTAAAAAAATTGATAGCTTCTAAATAATCTTCTGCACTGAAAGCAGCAATTGCCGCTTTTAAAATATATTTATCCGGTGATTCCGCAGAGATTGAAAGTTTTCCATAAATCTTAGAAGCTTCATCGAATCTTTTTAACTGATACAATGTCCAGGCTTTCCGCGACAAAGTAATTTCTCTATTTGTAGAAGATACAGCATATTTTTCTGCAGAGATAAATGCTTTTAATGCTTTTTCATATTTTTTTGTAGCAAAAAAAATATTTCCTTTCAGAAGGAATTTTTTAAAGAGATATTTATTGTCTTCAGGAATATTATCAATGGTTTTCAAAGCTTGGGAATATTCCTTATTCTGATAATAAATTTGAGATATTCTTTCCCAAGTATAACCCTGATCACTCCTGCCCTTTAATGCTTCTTTATAATAAAGCAAAGCTTGGGAATATTCTGATTGAAATAAACTGATCTCTCCGAGGTAATAATTACTCATTCCTATCTTTTCGGACTGTGGATAATTTTTTATTATATTCTCGAAAACTCCGGAAGCTTCAGGAAATTTATTGTCCTCAAAATGGATAAGACCAATCTTGAAAAAAGTTTCGTCTGCAAATTTACTCTTGGGAAATGCCGAAATAAATCCGGTGTATTTATCCAGGGCTTTTTCATTTTTTTTAAGAAGAAAACATGATTCGGCGGTAAGATAATTATTTTTTTCTTCAATAGTTCTGAAGTTTTCTTTTGTTTTTGGATTTGAAGATAGCTGAAAAGAAGTTAACGCTTTATTAAAATTTTCAATGGCTTTTTCATATTCTTCTAAAAGAAAGAAATTATATCCAGTAAGATAACGTGCTGTTGGAACAAAATTATGCTGTGGATTATCATTAATAAATTTCTGTAGTTTTTCTATAGAAGTTTGTTTATTCTTCTCCATTTTTGCAATGTAGAAAAAACTATTTGAACGAATTTCGCTATTCACAGACTTAGAAAGTTCCTCAAGTATCTCTTTTGCATCCTTAGTTTTACCTGTCTCAAAAAAACAAAGTGCTTTATAATATCGTGCTTTTTCCGATGAAAGTTTTTTCAATTTTTTTAGCGAATTATCATACTCTGATGTATTGTAATATGCAATAGCGAGGACAAGTGAATAATCATCATAGTATTGTGAGTTTTTCGGAATATTCTCCAAACCTACAGCAAATATCTTGTCATACTCTCCCTTTTCGAGGTTAGAACTCTGAAAAAGCAAAAGAGCACGATTCACCTGTTCATTCTTTTCTCTTGTGAGAATATGTTTAATCTGCTTCTCGGCATTAACATCATCACTGGAGGCGATATAAACTTCGAGCATAGCAACATCGATAGAGATATCTGAACTTTCCTTTTTGGCTTTTTTAAAATATCCCAGTGCTTTGTCATACAGGTCTTTCTGATAGCATATTCTTCCCATAAAAAAATTTGCTTTCCAATATAAGCTATGATGAGGAAATACCGAAAGAAATTTCTTGAAAATTTCTTCTGCTTTATCATATTCATTCAGGAAAAAATAGCATTGACCAAGTCCCAGAACAATATCCGCTCTGACTGCAGGATTTATATTTATTTCGGATACTTCGAGAAACATTTTTTTTGCAGAAGTATAATCTTTTCGTATCAGATAGACATTTGCAAGCAGATATTTCACATCCGATATCAAGTCGCTTTGCGGATATGTATCAATATATTTTTTCAATTCAACCTGAGCCAACTTATAATTCTTATCGGAATACAATCCTACAGCAAATTTCAAATCATCTATCTGAGAAGCTGTTACATTCTGGATCACAATTACCAGAAAGAAAATAATTATAACGATCTTTTTCATTAAAACCTCTAACTAACCGGATTATTATCTTTTGTTATTACTTTTGTGACCAAGTCTTTCCATTCGTAAATATTATCGGGATATATACTATCTGTATTATCTATCCTGTTTTTTTCACCGAGAAAAATAATATCCACATTTAAAAGAGAGAACAATCGAGCTATCCTGTAATTATCGGAAAAAAATAAATTACTCTTCTTTGCAAGGGCAAATAGATCGAATAAGTTTTCAACTTTTACATCAACTATATTGAGATAATCCTTTTTATTGATGCTCTTGCCTGTTAAATAAATATTCGCAGAGAAATTTCGTTTTATTCCGATCACCAGTTTTTCAATCATTTTTGTGGAAGTTGAGCCGTTCAGATCGAGGACAAAATTATTAAACCTGTTCTGGATAAAACGCTGTTTTGTAATGCTCGATTCCGATGGAGTAAGTTCAAGTTCAAGCTTAGTTTTCTTTAATGGAAAATTGAAAAATTCCGCAAAACTCCGGATTATTTGCACGGGTTCAGAAGGAGTAGGAATAAATTTCAAGTTTGAAGTACCATTCAAGCCGATGATGGTTGACCTTCTGCTTTGTTTCAGGTGTTTAACATGATTTTTATCTTCACACAGGTTAAGGATCACACAATCATTAAAAGGTGGAAGATCATCATAACGCAGGAAATTGATGTTTTCCAGAATCTGAAATCGTTTAAAGAAAGAGAATTCATATTCCGGAAATACAAGAAAATATTCTCTGAAAAGCTTCTTCCAATTTGGAATATAGGAAATAATTTCAAATGAATCGACGGGATTATTTGAAAAGAAAATAACCATTTTTTTCGGTTCGGATAATATTTGTGTAAAATTATGTGGCTTGTGATCATTTTTCTTCATTATTAATCTGCTGATAATATTTTTCACTATTGTTTCCTTAATTAGAATGGAATTGCAACAAACACTGTTGTCCCTTCATTTTCCTCGCTGTTGATCCATATCTTTCCATTATGAAGTTTTGCTATCAGCTCTGCTGTGGAAAGGCCAAGACCCAAACCGCTGGATTTGAATTCGGTCATTCCCGAACTGTGAGAGATAATATCGGAAAGTTCATAGAATTTCTGAAACACCTTTTTCAATTCACCTTCAGGTATCCCGATCCCATTATCCTGAATATAAACGACAAGACTTTCTTTCCCTTCGATTTCTTCCTGCTGGAAAGTAGAACTGCGTGCCCCGATCAATATTGTCCCAAAATCTTTTGTAAAACGAATAGAATTAAGAACAATATTATAAATCATCAGATAGAAAGCTTCCCAGTTCAATTTTGCTCTTTTCATTTTACTATCGATTTCAAGTTTGATCTGCATGTGTCTGTCTTTAGATATGATCTCAGTTTCATCTTTAATTGCATTTAAGATGCTATTTACACTCACAGGAGTTTTTTCTATTTCACCCATCATCTGGTATTTATTGAAGTTGATCAGATCTTTTATGATCGAATTAAGTTTATCAGCACTTTCCTCTGCCTTTACAAAGTATTCTTTTTGAGGGAATTTCACTTTCTTCAATCTATTCATATATCCTTGCATAGAAACCAGCGGGGTTTTCAATTCATGAGAAATAATATTGATAAAATCTTTCTTCAGATCATCCAGAGAACTGATCTCCTGATTTTTATGCATTAATATCTCATATTGCATTGCATTTTTAAAAGCAACTGAAATCTGGATCAGAAGAAGTCTCATGAATTCCGGGTTTATCTTCATTTTATTTTCACTGGAATTATAATTATCAATATATAGGAATCCATAAATAACTCCATCGATGAGAATAGGAGCACAATAAATCGAATGTGATTCACTTCTGAAATCGATGTAACTATCGAATATTTTATTTTCTTTTGCATTTACGATATTAATTGGATTCTTCAGCTTTTGAACTTCGCTGAGAACTGCTTTACTGATATATGCATAACTTTTCAGTATGTGTTTTGAATCGTCCAATGCAACTTTGTAAATATAATTTTCATATTTATCTTTTTTTATCAGGAATCCTCTGCTCCCACCTATAAAATCAAGTACGAATGCAATTACTTCCTGTTCCAATTTATCTATATTAAGAATAGAGAAGAAATTTTGAGTGGTCTCAACCAGTTTGGTCATCAATTCCATATCGTTGTTCAATGCTTCAAATTCATTGATCCGCAGAAGTATGGAAGTAAGATACAATCTGAGATTTTTTATTACTTCTTTTTCCGAAGCAAGAAATGGTAATTCTCCTTTATCTGCAATAATCATACAACCTACTTCGGCAGTCTTGATCTTCAGCGGAACAAAAAGAATATGGTTATTGCTTATCTTTTTCTGAATTATCCTGCTTTCTTCAAAGCACGATTTAATGTTTTCCAGGAATTTTTCCGAATACAAAACATCAATATCTATATTGAATTTCAGAAATGGTTTTGCACATTTATCTATTTCATCTTTCAGAGCTATTGCATAATAATATGGTGACAAGAGATTGCGAATTGTTCTGTTGATGAAATATTTCATTCTGCTAATCTCTTTTAATTTCAAGATATCAAAAAGCTCTTCATGCCATCTATCCGTATCGTGAATAATATGAGGAACGATCTTTACGGTTTTTAAGCCGGTGTAATTTGTGAGATAGAATTTTCTTTTTTCAAGATACATTTCTCTATCCAGATCCGGAAGTCCTACAACTGCTTTTTCAATTTTCTTTTTATATTGCTCGAACAACGATTCAGCTTTACTTTTGATATTCAGTTCCGCATATATCTGCAACATCAAACTATAAACTTCGATTTCCAGGATGAACAAATGATTATCATTCACATAAAGTTCGATTCTTTGAAGTTTACGAAGCAATTCACGAAGATTTATATTTTCGTCGAGCAGCTGGATCTTGATCTTATTCAAATCTAATACGGTTTCCCAATATCTAAAGAAATTTTTCTCGCAGAGGAGCTCTGCTTTCCTGCATAATTCATAAGATTTTTTAATATCACCCAAAGCCAGATAGCATTCTATCAGGCGGATATAATTTATTGTCTGAGCATAATTGCTTTTATTCTGTTTCGAATATTTAAAAGCAAGTTCAATATTTGTTATTGCATTTGGATAATCTTTCTTATGGAGGAATAAAAAACCTAACATCTGGTAATAAAATTCATGTTCTTTGTGCTCGATAAAGAGATTCTCCGTTTTTTTTAATAAAATTTCAATTTTATTGTAATCCCCTATTTCATATAAATAATAAAAATAGGTTTTGGTTAATGGTGTAATTTTGTATATATTTCCTTTAATGATGTCCGGAACATTTTTTTGAATAAAATTTATATAATATCCAAAATTATTTATCTTGCTTTTGGCGATGGCAAGATTATTTATAATGGAAGAATGAAAGGGTTTTGTTTCCAGAACCAGACATGTATTTAAGGCATCTTTCAGATATTTCTCTGCAATATTAAAATGCCCTTGTTTGATGTAAGCCTGACCATGATTGAGTAAACTGAGCACTTTTATCCGTTTGCAATCTACCTGGGAACATATCTGCAATGCTTTTCTGAAATATTCAAATGCTTTCTCCGTATCACCTTTAATAAGAGCAACATCGCCAATATTATTGTAAACTGCTCCAAGTTTTCTTTTGAAATGAATGTTCTCCCAGATCTTTCTGGCTATCTCGAAATTCTTATCAGCTTCATCGAGTAGCTTTTTCTTATGATACAAAACCGCAAGATCGTTATGTAATGTTCCCAATCTGATAAAGTAATTCACGTTGTTTTTGGTTTTTACTGTTGGAAGATATTCCTCGATTAAATTTATTCCTTCATCTATTCCAGTGGTAAAACTGAAAGCCAGAGCTTTAAAACCGATATACTCGATTTCCTGAACATCAGATAATTTATAATTCTCTAATTTCTTCAGACAAGAATTCAACTTCTCATAATTGTTTCGGAATAAATATACTTTACAAAGTTTAAGAATAATAAATATTTTTTGTTTTTCGATTATTGATATTCTCAAAGCTCGTTCTAATCTTTTTTGAGCAAATTGATATTTCTCCAGTTCAAGATAAAAAGTACCCATGATCATTTGTTTATTGGCATCATCTGGCATTTTCCTGATGTAGTATTTGATCTTTTCAGGTATTTCATCGGATCTAACCCACCTCGATTTATCTAAAAGAAGCATTAAATCGTTTTTCAGATCGTTCTCACTTAATTTAATTTTCTTTGAAAAATCCAGTTCGATAACCTTGCAAATTTCATTGAAAGATTTATCGTACATTTGTTTTTCCGAATACAATTTTGCAAGAAGCAGGTTATATTTCCGCATAGAAACATAATCATTTATATATTCAGCGTGTTTAATAAAACCAATGATAACAAGATCTTCAGTTACTGCTTTATTTTCAAAAAATTTCAACACCTTACTCGAAACGATTTTCTTTGTTTTTTCCGATGTTTCGTTAAGAAATCTATTTCTTGCTTCTTTAAAAGTGATAAAATAGAAATTATTTTTCTTCATCATAAGTTCATTATTCAAGCTGTCTTCCAACAGCAAGAACAATTCTTTATCATCAATATCCAAAATATATTTGATAAGTTTATTCGAAAGAGGTGTATGGACAGCAGATAATTTTTTAAAATATCGATAATTAATTTTAGAAAGATGAGTCATCCTCAAGTAAATAGCCTGAACGATTTCATCAGGAAGTTCATAATCATTCAGATTATAGTCAAAATTAAATTTATTGTACTTCCAAATTTCTTTTTTCTGGGTCAGGTCTATTAATATCTGTTCAATGAACAGTGGATTCCCATTCGATCTCTTCCAAATTTTATCAATAAAATCATCTGGCGGCGTTTCCATTAGAAGTCGCTCAATATACTTTTTTGCTTGAAAGAAGTTAAGTGCTTCGATCTTTATTTGGGCAGGATGTATCAAACCTTTTAATTTCCTGGGATCATTCAAACTGAGAATGATCAATACCTTGCGATTTGTGATATTTTTTGAGATAAAATTAACAAAATCGAAGACTTCTTTTCCTAAATATTCCGCAGCACGAATTATATATATCAAAGGCTTATTTTCCGAAAGATGAAAAATAAAATTCGATGCAGATTGAAAATCGATATCAAGTTCTTTCTCATTCTGTACTTTCTGGGCTACATTCTCTTCCGACTTAAAAAGGTAACCACTTAATTTCTGTGAGATATTTGAAAGGTCTGAAGCTAATTGTTTATTATTTTCCACAGCACAATAAAATTCTTTTATCAAGGCAAAGAACGGATCTTTGTTCTTATGTCCGCATTCATAATCAAAAATGTAATATTCATCTGTAAGAAGATGATAGCGGAATAGAGTGAGAACATTGTTTTTTCCCAGTCCTTTTCCCGCAGAGAGCGAAATGATCTTACCATTTCCGCGTGAAATTATTGGTATATAATCTAACAGTTGATGAGAATAATTTTCTCTGACAATATAATCACTGAACTGAATATTATTTACAATAGACCATCTTCGAGAAAAAAGATATTTCTTTAATTGAATCGTATTGATATAAGAAATTATTGTCTCAATATTCTTGAACCTATCTTCAGGATTTCTCTCAAGGAGCTTTAATATCAGTTTTTCGAGTCCGTCAGGAATATCCGGATTCAGTTCTTTTGGAAATTTTGGAAAAATATTATACTTGTCTCCTGCCATTATTCTTGATATCTGTTCAATCGTATATGGCAGACTTCCGGTAGTTATCTTATACAGTATTGCTCCCATAGAATAAAAATCACTTTGAATAACAGCTTTTTTACCAAGATAAACTTCTGGAGCAATATATGGCAGAACACTCCCTACTCTCTGATTTGATCGAGCCATATCAATCTTTGTAAATCCGTAATCCATAACCTTCAAATGTATTTTATTAT
This sequence comes from Candidatus Cloacimonadota bacterium, assembly GCA_021108055.1. Taxonomy (GTDB): domain Bacteria; phylum Cloacimonadota; class Cloacimonadia; order Cloacimonadales; family TCS61; genus JACNIV01. The sequence continues at coordinate 4,036 of JAIORR010000144.1, read as the reverse complement.
CCTTAATTCTGTAAATAACGTTATCTGGTTTCAGATCTTTATGAATGATATTCTGGCTGTGAAGAGCATTAAGGGCATAACAAACCTGAATAATAATATCATAAAGCAGATCGATACTGGATTTTTTAAATCTGAAATTACTTAAGGTCTTACCTTCAAAATATTCGCTAAGGCAGTAAATGTGTTTCCCAAAATTACCAAAATCAGAGACATGGATCAAGTTTGGATGCTGCAGTTTAGTGATGTGATGCATGTCTTCTGCGGTGAATTTTTCATACAAACTTTCTGCATCGAGCATCTGGAAAAGTTTTAATGCATACGTTTTATTCGTTCTGAGATCTTTGACTTTATATACGGTAGCCCACATTCCGGCACCGAGATTTTTTAGTACTTTATACCGGGAGTCTATGATCATCTTACGCTCCTTTTTTCTGATTAACCGATTAAATTTTGTTGCAACTGATTGTCAAGAAACTGATTCATAATATTATTGAAAAAAATTATACTTTATTAGAATGATACCTGACATATATCAAGGAACGTGATAAAGAAAAAGCAAGGCAATGCAGAACTCTGAAGGAGATCAGCTTTATACTTTTTTTATTATTTTAGAGACGATATTTTGGATTTCCTTTGCCGGAGCTAAATGCTTGAAATTTTCCAGATATGATTTCCCTTTGTCACCACTGCGAACGATATTAACATCGATAGGTATTTTACCAAGTATTTCTATATTGAAATCCTTTGCAGCTTTTTCTACACCTAACCCGGAAAAGATATCGATTTTTTCACCACAATGCGGGCAGACAAAAGTGCTCATATTTTCTATTATCCCTAAAACCGGAACATTTAACTTTTGAGAAAATTTTATAGTTTTTCTTGCATCCAGAAGTGCAATATCCTGCGGAGTAGAAACTATCAGCGAACCATCAACATTTTTAATCATTTGTACAACACTTAAAGGTTCGTCGCCTGTTCCCGGCGGTGAATCTATGATGAGGTAATCAAGTTCAGGCCACTGTATATCCTGCAGAAATTGCTTTATGGCTCCAATTTTCAGCGGTCCTCTCCAGATTATCGGTTCATCGGGGTTACTTAGCATCGATGCAATGGTTAAAGCCCAGAGATTGTCTTTGACTTTAATCGGTGCAGGATATTTTTCCGAACCGGAAATTTGCAATCTTTTACCTTCGATTCCCAGCATTTTTGCAATCGATGGACCATGGATATCAACATCGAGAATACCAACTTTTTTATTCTGCTCGGCAAGAGCATATGCCACATTTACCGCTACCGTGCTTTTACCAACACCACCCTTCCCGCTTATTACGATCAGTTTATGTTTGATCCTGTCCAGGTTCTTTTGCAGACGAATATCTCCTGCATTAGGCTCAGTCTTTTTCATTTCTTCTATTTTCATTATTGACTCCTTAATTTTTCTACAACAATGTAATTCATATTTTCTTTTCAGCAAACAATTTATTTTAATTAAATCTGTCTATCAAAAACATCTGTTCGGAAGAAAATCATTGACGAATAAAAGTGAAGAAATTATCCAAAATAAAAAACTGAAAAGGAATTTTATGAAAGCAATTATTTTAGCCGCAGGTATTGGAAAAAGACTTCAAACGGTATCCGAAGGACTTCCCAAAAGTATGATCAAGATCGGAGAAAGATCGATAATCCACCATCAGATTGAAAGTTGTAAAAAAGCAGGCATTACAAGTTTCGTGATTGTATTGGGTTATAAAAAGGAAATTCTGGAAGCTCACGTCCTTGAAATACTTAAAACCGATCAAGTCATTTTTGTCGAAAATCCTATTTATGACGTAACTAATACGCTCTATTCTTTATGGCTTACAAGAGAATATTTTGATGAAGATTTCATATACTTTAATGCAGATGTTCTATTTCAAAGTGAACTTCTGAAAAAGATCGCAAAAAGATCGAAATATTCGGAACTTCTTCTTGAAACTAAATCATGCGAAGAAGAAGAAGTTAAAATGATCATCGATGGAAAAGATAAAATTTTGGAAATTGGAAAGAAATTAAATATTCCGGATTGTGCTGGAGAATTTATAGGAATAGGAAAATTCAATCTTGATGTTCTTCCTGCCTTCAAACATTATCTTCAATATGGAATCGACAATAAGCAGGAAAACAATTATTTTGAATATGCTGTGAATCTTCTGGCAAAAGATGTTTTCCTGAAAGCTGTTCCAACAGGTAATGCTCCCTGCATCGAAATAGATTTCCCGGAAGACCTGGAAAAGGCAAAGGAATTATTCTCATTATAGTCGAGCCTGTCTTATGATAAAATTGGTTCTTGCAGGTATTAATGCAAGGTTCACACATTCAAATCTGGCTTTGTATTATTTAAGGAATTACATAAAAGACCTTCAATATGAAGTATACTTATTAGAATTCTCTATTAATCAATATTATCTCGATATACTTAGATATTTGTACGAAAAAAAACCGGATATTATTGCCTTTTCCGTTTATATCTGGAATAGTGCAATTATAAGATCTCTGATCCCTGAAATAAAGAAAATTCTTCCCGATTGCAAGATCATCTTAGGCGGACCGGAAGTAAGTTATAATGCACCGAACTGGTTACGCAGATTACCCGAAATAGATTTTATCGTTTGTGGAGCCGGTGAAACAGGATTTTATCATGTTCTTGAACACGAACTTAGATTATCCGACAGAATTATCTCGATCCGAAACCCTTCCCTTTCTGATATCCCTTTCCCATATTCAGAAAGAGATTTTCCTGATTTGAATAAAAAATACATCTATTATGAAAGCAGCCGCGGCTGCCCCTTTAAATGCAGTTACTGTCTATCGTCCCGAAATGATCAGGTACTCGAGTTCAGAGATATCGAATTGGTTAAGAAAGAGTTACGTTATTTAATTGAAAAAAAACCGAAGATAATAAAATTTGTGGATAGAACATTCAATGCAGATCGAGAACATGCCAGAAATATCTGGAGATTCCTGATCGCCACCAAACCGGAAACAAAATTTCACTTCGAGATATTTCCTGCACTTCTTGAAGAAAAAGATTTTCAAATACTATCAAGATGTCCGGAAGATCTTTTCCAATTTGAAATTGGAATACAATCTACGAACCCGGCTACATTGAAAGCCATCAATCGTTATGATGAATGGAAATCGACTGGAGAAAAAATTGAAAGATTGCTCTCTTTAAGAAATATCCATATTCATGTAGATTTGATAGCTGGCTTACCGTTCGAAAACATGTCAAGCCTGCAGAAGTCATTCGATAAAATATATTCTCTGCGGGCAGATCATTTCCAGCTTGGATTTTTAAAGATCCTGCCGGGAACCGAAATGGATACGAAAAGAGATGAATTTGAGATAAAGTGTCTGGAAGAAGCTCCTTACCGGATACTGGAAAATAAATGGCTGTCATATTCCGAGTTTATACTCATTCGAAAAATCGAAAACCTGCTGAATATATTTTATAATTCACAAAAATTTAAAACGACTATAGAAAACTTAGTTAAGAAATATGATTCCCCTTTCAAATTCTTTTCTGATTTGAAAGATTTCTGTGAGAAAATGAATTATGAAATTGAGACTAAAAACTGGCATAGTAATTCTTCTCTCTTATTTGAATTTATTGAGAAACAGTTCCCGGAAATGAGGTCATTCTTTTTCGACTGTCTGCGTTGGGATTGGTGCTATATTACAAATTCGCATTTCTTTCCAGAATTATTGAGAACAAACGAAAATAAAAAAGCAAAAAAAATCGGATTTCGATACTTGAAACAATTGGCAGAAAAAGGAAACATTAAATATAAAAATTGGAATTTTACAGTTTCAGACCTTAAAAAGGCTGTTTTCTTTATTCCCGTTTCAAACAAATTCAAACAAGAATATATGAATGTAAATAGCATTGCTGTATTTCTTACGATAAATAACAGGAAGACATATTTGATGTTGAAATTATGATTACATTTCTTAAAAAAATGATGCTTACATTCAGGACTAAAATCGTTTTTTCTTT
>JAIORR010000323.1 GCA_021108055.1 Candidatus Cloacimonadota bacterium | reverse complement strand
GATTTTGATATTCAAGAATTTGTAAACGCAATATTTGAATAATTAACTGTCATTCCGCCTGAGGCGGATAAATCCCACGAAAGTGGGAATCTATAATTTGAATTAGATACCCGATTCAAGTTGAGTATGACAGAATAAGGAATGTGAATATTTTACGATAAAAAAGGGCGATTTTAAAAATCGCCCTTTTATTTAAATTATAATCGAGATCAATCAAAGAATTCACTTCGATTATCAACGATATTGGCATTTTCTTCCAATTCTTTATACCATTCGTTCAGATGGTCAGTCTCTGCTTTCAACTGGGCATCAGCGATCAGTTTTTCTTTATCGGCTTCAAATGCTTCCATATCCGGTAACATCCGTTTGGTTACACATGCAATGTAAGCACCGTTTTCATTTATAATCAATTCGGAGTACTGCTCGGCTTCGAGACTTAAGATAGCTTTGTTTATGTTCTCGTCTTTCCGAATTCCGGGGATGGATTTGCTGATAGTCAGGTCTTTAGCGTCAATTACTTTCCATTCTGCTTTTTCTGCAGCCGTAATGTAACTTTCCGGTTTGTTTTCTTTAATGAATTCTTCTGCCTGAATTGTGATCATTTCTACTTTCTTTTCGTGCTCTACAGTTCTTTTTATATTATTTTCCAATTCACTAATATCCTGATAATGCTCTCCAACCTTATAGGATATTTCTGCAACCAAATAATCACCATTATCTCTTTTTATAGGTTCATGAACAGTTCCCACTTTTTTGGAGAAAGCAAATTTCACCATTTCTTCTTCCCGCCCGATACCGGAAATATATGGGGTATCTTCATAGAATTCTCGAGATTCTTCTACTTTATGGGCAAGAGCTTCACCGGCTTTTTCCAGATTTTCTTCTTCTGCTTTCTCGAACAGGTCGTTGGCAATAGTCTCCATGTTCTGTTTTGTTTCTTCGGAAGCTTCATTTTTTATGAGGATATGGCTTGCCTGAACTTCGTTTTCGCCGGCATCATTTTTTTTCTTTCCTGTAACTTTTATAATATGCCAGCCAAATTGAGTAAGCACTGGTTTGCTTATTTCACCTGTTTTCATATTAAATGCAGCTTCTTCAAATTCCGGCACCATTCTTCCTTTTCCAAAATACCCCAGATCACCGCCTTTTGGAGCCGACGTGCATTGAGAATATTTTTTAGCTGTCTCTGCAAAATCTTCACCACCGATAACAAGTTGGTAGATGGAATCTGCTTTTACCTCTGTAGCTTTTTTATCTGCTTCACTTGCTTCCAGTTTTATCATTACATATTTATACTTTCGTGCCGGAGACTTTTTGTAGTCCTCTTTGTGTTCTTCATAATATTCCTGGATATTTTCTTCTGTAACTTCGATTTCCTTTATTGTGCTGGGATCAAAGAAAATGATCTTTCCATCTGCTTTATCATTGTCATCGATATACTGTTGCTGTACTTCTTCTTCTGTAACTTCTGCTTCAGATTTGATGTGATCATACAATTTTTCATAAGGAAGATTTGCCCGAATCCTGGTTTCCATATAATTGGCAAATTCAGGATTTTCCATGATTATTTCTTCGTATTTCTCATAATCAAATTTACCATCAGTTTGAAGCTGTGGAATAGAAGTAACATCTTCCGGCGGGCTTTTTAATTTTTCCAGAACATCTTCATTATTCACTTTTATATGAAGTCTTTTTACTTCTTTATCCAGAATTATCTGCTGAACCAGTTGCTTCCAGGTCTGGTCGTTCAGTTGCTTGGCGATTTTGTCATCAAATTCGGTTTCGGGATTCTGTTGAGCATAATTTGCATAAGCATCCTTCAATAGTTCCCTGTATTCATTTGGATCGATTCTTTGTCCTGCAATTATTCCCACAACGGGTTTCTTTATAAAAATACTGGTTATTCCGCCTATAGCCATCGATAAAATGAATACGGCAGCAATAACTATTATTAACCACGATGCGTGTTTTCGTAATCCTTCAAGCATTTATATCCTCCAGTTTATTTCTCTTAAATTTTTTCTGTGTGCAATAACTTAAAAGCTCAATATTTATACAAGTTTTTTTTGTTTTTTATACTAAAAATGATTAAGAAATATAATAAATATAGTAATTAAATAGTTAACGTATTTCTTATAATAGAAAGAGATTATGAATATAAATCATTAAAGGTTTTTTCGCACTTGACAATAAACTTTAAATTTTAATTTTTGATTGTTACTTAAAATAAAGGGGGTGAGTATAAATGCCGAAAGTATTTGCAAGAGAAGGCGAAGCTTTCCAGATCACTCTGAGAAAATTTAAAAAATCATGTGAACGAGCAGGGCTTCTTTCCGATATTAAGAAGAATAATTACTTTGAGAAGCCAACAGTTGCCCGCAGAAGAAAAGCGAAGGAATCTCGCAGAAAAGCACTGAAACTGCAGAGAAAGATGAGGCGATATAACAAATCGTTTTAATTATGATAGAAAAGATCGAAAAAGATATTATTCAAGCTCTTCGCAACAAAGAGAAAACTCGTCTGACGGTTCTTCGTTCTATGAAAACTGCTCTCAAATACAGGGAGATAGAATTGAATGACAAACTAAACGAAGATGAGATCATCTCAGTAATAAAAGGGCAGGTCAAAAGCAGGGAACAGGCTCTTGAACTTTATATTCAGGGAAACCGTCCCGAACTTGCTGAGATCGAGAAGAACGAGATTGGAATAATTCAAACCTATCTGCCTGCACCGTTATCGGAATCTGAATGTGAAACCGAAGTGGATGCAGTAATTTCCGAATTGAAAGCGGAATCTATGAAAGATATGGGTCTTGTTATGAAAGCTCTGAAAGAAAAACTTGGAAACAGGGCAGACGGGAAGATCTTAAGCAGTATCGTAAGAAACAAATTACAGTAATTAGCGTTGTTTGGATATTAATTTTGTGGGGAGAGGTTATCTCCCCTTTTTTCTATAAAAACAGGGATGTATCTGAAAAATAAAAGAGGATAAAAATGAATATACTGGATATTATCTTGGGTGTATTTCTTATCATATTTCTTTTCAAAGGTTTCAGGAAAGGATTCACAAAAAGCGTTATTTACCTTCTTGGTTTGATCGTAATTGTAGTTCTTGCTGCAAAAACCGGCTATCTTGTTAGGGATTATCTTATTTTTAAATTTGGATTTAATGAGATATTTGCTGTTATTTTATCATACGTTCTTATTGCTTTATTCATAATAGTTATTTCAAAGGTCGTTGTAATGATCTTGCATACGATCATAAATTTTTTAAACCTGAAATGGCTCGATAAGCTTTTGGGCTTATTCTTCGGTTTTTTTAACGGTGTTCTTATTATTGCCTTGATACTGATAATCCTGGATATTTCACCGTTTGAAGACAGCATCCGAAAGTTTACTTCCCGTTCCATAATTTCAACAAAGATCAGGATCATTTCCGATAAACTGGAAAAAAGATATCCGGAGTTCAAAGATCTGGTGAAACCAATCGAAAAGCAAATGGAAAAATTAGATGAACAAACAGATATGATGGAAGAAAAATACAAAGAAAAAATATTAAATAAATGAATTCATTCAAGTATCTCGAATACAATAAGATAAAAAATATTATATCGGAAGAGTGTCATTCGGAATTGGGAAATGAAATTGCACTTTCTCTGTCCCCACTCGACGATATCGTAAAAATAAACTATAAGCTCGATCTTACGAACGAACTTCAAAATCTTCTGAAAAATGGTTTTTCGATCAATTTTGAAAATATTTCAAATATAAAAAATATTATATTTGAATTCAAACATCAAGTCTATAATTTTGAGGAATTCAGGAAAATCTATTTCAATGTTTCTGCGGCAAATTCCATCCTCTGTAATGAAGTAGAAAAAGAAGAATTTCCAAAATTCCTGAATATTCAAAAAAAGATCATTAAACTTACTGGACTTGAAAAACGTTTTTGGGAAATATTTGAGCCGGAAGGAAAAGTAAAGGATACAGCCTCATCCGAACTTGCTTCGATCCGAAAAAGAAAAAAGCAAATGCGGGTGCATTTGGTTTCTTCTTTAAATAATAAAATGGAAGAATTTTCATCCCAAAATTACATTCACGATAAAGTTATCACTCAGCGTGACGGCAGGTTCGTTATTCCAATTAAAGAAGGAGCTGTATCTTTTGTTAACGGGATCGTTCACGGAAGGTCTTCCAGCAGATCTTCGATCTTCATCGAACCGCAGGAGATCGTAAGTTTGAATAATGATCTTGAACTTCTTGGAAGTGAAGAAAAACAGGAAATATTCAGGATATTTGAAGAATACACGCAAAATATTCAAAACTCTAAAAACGAAATTCTAAATAATACGGAAATTATAAAAGAACTGGATTTCTATTTTGCTTCTGCACGATTTTCCAATAGGATAAAAGCAGAAAGACCAGAGATAATAAATAGTCCATACCTGAAGCTGATAAATGCCCGGCATCCGCTTCTCATCGAAAAGATGAAAGATATTGAGGATGTTATTCCTTTTGATCTTGAGCTGGGAAAAGAGTTTAAGTTGCTTTTAATTTCCGGACCCAATACCGGCGGAAAAACAGTTACCTTGAAAACAGTTGGTTTACTCACTTTAATGACTCTTTCCGGTTTGCCGATTTCTGCAGACCCGAGCAGTTCCATAGGAATATTCAAAAATGTTTTTGCGGATATCGGAGATGATCAGTCGCTGGAAAATTCTTTAAGCACTTTTTCTTCTCATATTTCCAATATAAAGGAAATGGTCGGAACGGGAGATTCCAATTCTCTGGTACTTATTGATGAAATAGGTGCTGCAACCGATCCCGAACAAGGTTCAGCTCTGGCTCAGGCGATTTTGGAAAGACTTACCAAAAATAATGTTCTTGGAATTATTACCACTCATTACACGGCGTTAAAGATCTTTGCCGAACAGCACGAAGGCTGCATGAATGCTGCCATGCAGTTCGACCCCGAAAAACATATTCCTACTTACAGATTTAAGTTAGGTCTTCCGGGAAACAGTTTTGCTATCGAGGTTGCTTCTCAGCTTGGACTGGGAAAGAATCTTATCGAAAGAGCAAGAGACCTTACCGGAAATCAGAACGTAGAATTAACCGATCTACTGAAAAAAATGACTGAAGAAAAAATGGAACTTTCACGTCAGAATTATCAATATCAACTTAAAACAGCATTGCTTAACAAAAAAATATCCGAACATCAGGATCAGATTGAAAACCTGGAAAAAGAAACAAAAGAAATTAAAAGAAAATCTGTGAGAGATGCTCGTGATTTTCTTACAACACTTCAAAAAGAATTAAATGAAGAAATTAATAATATAAAAAAGACAGATAAAAAAAGAAAGAAAGAATTACTGGAAAGTTCACTGAAAAAGATCACCCTAAAGAATAGAGAATTTGGAATTGCAGAGGAGAAATTAACTCCTGAAAAAAGAGAACCTGTAAAAAATCCCAAAGTCGGGCAATTGGTCTGGATAAAAGAAATCGAAGCAGAAGGTGAGATCATCGATATTTCAGGGGATTCTATAAAGATCGATCTGAACGGGATATTTTTTACCACTTCAAAAGAAAATATCTTTAAAGTGGGACAGGGGAAAAAAGCAGATAATTACTCCTTAACTAAAAGTTTTCTTCCGGGAAAAGAAATAAAAATGGAACTGAAGATACTTGGTTATCGTTTTGATGAAGCTCTCCCTGAAGTTGAAACTTTCTTAGATAATGCTGTTATGAATGGACTTCAAAGTGTGCGTATTGTTCATGGCAAGGGAACCGGAGCTTTACGCAGTAAGATCAGGAAGTACCTGAGAACAAATAAGAAAGCCGTGGAATTTTATTCTCCGCCACCGGAAGCTGGAGGTGATGGAGTAACTGTAGTGAAACTGGAAAGCTGACATCCAGTTTGACCGGATGGATATGAATGGATCAGAATCAAATTGATGAAGTATTAGAACGAAATAATATTGTCGATGTGATAGGCAGTTATTTCCCGTTAAAAAAAGCAGGAAGTAACTATAAAGCACGATGTCCTTTCCACGACGAGAAAACGGCTTCATTCGTAGTCAGCGAGAAAAAACAGATATTCAAATGCTTTGGCTGTGGAAAAGCTGGAAATGTGATCACTTTCGTACGTGATTATGAAAAAATATCGTTCCTGGAAGCTTTGAAAAAATTAGCTTCCAGAGCAGGTTTAACCATTCAGCAGACAAAAGTGAATAAACAGAAACAAACAAAACGTGATCTGATCTATAAAATATATTCGATAGCTGTAAATTATTATCAGGAAAATTTACAGCAGCATGGGACATTTGCAAAAAAATATCTCGAAGATCGAAAAATATCTGATGCGACCATTAAGAAATTTCAGATAGGCTATGCTCTGGACAGCTTTGGAGGATTAAAGAATTATCTGCTGAAAAATAGTATCAATGAACAGATCCTGCAAAATACAGGTTTGTTCACGGCTAATAACAACGACCTTTTCAAAGAGCGGCTGATGTTCCCGATACATGACCATAACGGGAAAGTGATTGCTTTTGGAGGAAGGGTTCTTCGTGAAGATCAGACAGGCGGCAAATATGTAAACTCTCCCACAACAGATATCTATACAAAAGGGAATGAACTTTATGGACTTTTTGTAACGCGGTATGAGATTTCCAAGAAAGATTTTGTAATTGTATGCGAAGGATATACGGATTTTCTGCGGTTATATGAAAATGATTTCACTAATTCCGTAGCTTCCCTTGGAACTTCTTTAACCGATTCTCAAGTCTCTCTTCTTGGCAGGTACACTAATAATTTTTATATGATCTATGATGGGGATAAAGCCGGCAGGAAAGCGGCTGTCCGCGCAGCTTCCAACATCATAAAAAAAGGATATAGTGCAAAGATCGCAACCCTTCCGGAAACAGACGATCCCGATAGTTTCCTGCTTAAAAACAGCAGGGAATTGCTGCAGAAGATTATTTCCGATGCAAAACCGCTTTCTCTCTTTTTATTGGAAGATGAAATTTTAGGACTCGATAAGAAAGCTAAATTAAATGAACTGATCGAAACTTTGAATGAAATAGAAGATGAGATTTCACGTGAACTTATGGTAAAAGAAATATCGGAAATATTTAAAGTTTCCGAGCATGCAATTATTTCTAAGATCAGGAAAAGGAGACCGAGAAGGGATGGAATCACTAATAATGCAACTTTAGTAAAAGTAAGCGAAGAAAAGGATATTCTTACAATGATCTTGAATGACAAATTGAAATATAAAAAAGTTGCACAGGAGATAGATTCAAGTTACTTTTTTACAGAAATATATAAGATTATTTATAGTTTATTATTGGAGTGTTTTGAAGGAATGGGTCAAGCTTCGGGTCTTCTGGAAAAAGTAGATGATAAAATAATTCAAAATACTATTGCCGAATTGATAATAGAAGACCCTCCCGAAATTTCTATTGAGGATGCTATAAACAATTTAAAATTAAGAAAACTGCAAAGAGAATTAGTCCAGATAAATGAACTGATAGAAAACGATTCTAAAAATATGGAACTTTTTTCCAGAAAGAAAGAATTAAAAAAACAAATCTTGAAAATAAATAAAAAGGTTGTGAGAAAAACCTTGTATTAAGGAGTATTAATGCTCAGTTATAATGAATGTGTAAAAAAAATGATCGATACTGCAAAGAAGAATAACAACCTGTTAACTTTTAAACAGATCAATAATATTCTACCGAATAATCCGATCTTCCTCGATAAGATCGATGATGTAATTTCAGACCTGGTTGAACAGGGTATTGAACTTATCGACGAAACACAAAAGCGTATAACAAAGAAAAAAGTGTCGTTAAAAAAGACCAAAGTAACAAAAAAATTCCAGAACAAACGTTATTATGATGATCCTGTAAGAATGTATCTCGGTGAGATGGGCAGAGTTCCTCTTTTGGACAGGGAAGGAGAAGTGCGAATTGCCAAGAAGATCGAAAGCGGGCAGAAATACATTAATAAATATATTTTTATGAGTGGAAGCACCTTGAGAGAAATGGATAATTTCCTTCATAGATTCAGAGAAAAAAGAGTTAAGGTAGATCAGATATTTAAAATTGAATATGGAACCTGGATGGATAAATCTCAGGAAGCGATCCTGATAAATAAATTCGAACAAGTGATAAAAGGAACCGACAGCATTTTTGAAGATATTGGTGAACAACTTGATAATAGTGAATTTGATGAAACCGGACACATCCTCGATCATGAGGCAATCGAGAAAAAACGAGTAAAGATCATGGGGATATTTGATTCGCTGGTTTATAATGAGAAACTTTTAAAAAGAATGGTTTACAGGATAAGAAGCCTCGTTGACAGAATCAAAGACAGTCAGGAAACGATCAAGCATCTTTCTAAAATAAGAAAATTTTCGATCGATGAAATTTGTACATACGGCAGAAAAGCGAATAAATCTGAAGAAGACTATAAGGCGGTTTCTGAAGAAACAAAGATCGAGCCGGATGTCTTTATCGAAACCTTGAGAAAGATAAAAAACGCCAGAAGGAAGATTCGTCGTGTAGAACTTGAAACAAAGATGACCGCAAGTGAAATGGTAGATCTGCTGGCAGAAGTTGAACGCGGCGAAAAATTGAAAGAACGTTCTAAGAATGAAATGATCGAGGCGAATGTTCGGCTTGTAGTAAGTATTGCCAAGAAGTATAATAATCGCGGTCTTGATTTTCTGGATCTTATCCAGGAAGGGAACACAGGTCTTATGCGGGCTGTAGAAAAATATGATTATCGTAAAGGATTCAAATTCAGTACTTATGCCACCTGGTGGATTCGTCAGGCTATCACCCGAGCTATTGCAGACCAGGCAAGAACTATCCGCATTCCTGTGCATATGATCGAATCTATCAACAAAGTAAAAAGAGTAAGCAGGAAACTTCTTCAGGAACTTGGTCGTGAACCGTATCCGGAAGAAATCGCTGATAAACTCGACCTTCCGGTCGAAAAGATCAAAAGCATTCTTGCTATTACAAAAGAACCGGTTTCGCTGGATAAACCTATCGGACATGAAGATGAAGACAGCCTTCTCGGAGATTTTATAGAAGATAAGGGAACGATCTCACCGGAAAGAATGGCAGAACGAACACTTCTGAAAAAGCAGGTCGATGATATTCTGCGTACACTTACTCCAAGGGAAGAAAGAGTTATCAGGCTTCGTTTCGGTATCGATGATGGTTATCACAGAACTTTGGAAGAAGTAGGCAATATCTTTAGTGTAACACGAGAAAGAATACGTCAGATCGAAGATAAAGCTCTGCGGAAATTAAGACATCCGACGAGAAGTAATATTTTGATGAAATTTATTGAGAATTTTAACGTTAAATAAATTTTTTAATAAGAATCAGGAAATTCTTGACACCAGATGCACATAAATAGTTTTTACAAATCAAATTTGATTTCAGGGCCTATAGCTCAGTTGGTAGAGCTTCCGGCTCATATCCGGCAGCCGCCGGACAGAGGTTCGATTGAAACTCTGCAAAAACATATAAAGTGAAGAAAGTTTTTTAGGGCCTATAGCTCAGTTGGTAGAGCCTCCGGCTCATAACCGGACGGTCAGAGGTTCGATTCCTCTTGGGCCCACCAGTCTTTGTCCCGAATGATTCGGGACTTTTTTGTTTTAATAAAAAAAACAGAGAGAAGTTCACATGATAACAGTTTATGTTCTCAAAGGAAAGAAGCGTTATATTGGAATCACTAACAATCTGGAAAGAAGAGTTGCCGAACACAGAAGAAAATCATCAAAGGGAAGTCAAATAATAGGAGATTTTAAACTGATGTATAAAGAAGAATTTCCCAACTATAAAAAAGCACGTGAACAAGAGAAATATCTCAAGAGTGGACGAGGACGTCAATGGCTTGATGAATTAGAGAAATGTCAGAGCCAGCCATAGGCAAGAAGAATAGCGGGGGCTGGTAAAGCAGCGCCTCCTCAGAGGCTTGTGAGCCAAAGGCTCATTCGATTCCTCTTGGGCCCACCAGTCTTTGTCCCGAATGATTCGGGACTTTTTTGTTTTAATAAAAAAAACAGAGAGAAGTTCACATGATAACAGTTTATGTTCTCAAAGGAAAGAAGCGTTATATTGGAATCACTAACAATCTGGAAAGAAGAGTTGCCGAACACAGAAGAAAATCATCAAAGGGAAGTCAAATAATAGGAGATTTTAAACTGATGTATAAAGAAGAATTTCCCAACTATAAAAAAGCACGTGAACAAGAGAAATATCTCAAGAGTGGACGAGGACGTCAATGGCTTGATGAATTAGAGAAATGTCAGAGCCAGCCATAGGCAAGAAGAATAGCGGGGGCTGGTAAAGCAGCGCCTCCTCAGAGGCTTGTGAGCCAAAGGCTCATTCGATTCCTCTTGGGCCCACCAGTCTTTGTCCCGAATGATTCGGGACTACGCCTTGGCAAGCCAGATAGAAAGCCTCGATTTTCGGGGCTTTTTTTTATTAACATCTATTTGATTTACCCTTACCTCGAAGAGGTTGAATAGAATAGCCATCGGTGAAACCGGCGGTAAAGCGACCAGCTTGGTCGCTCTCTCGACCTGGCAGGTCGAGTTACATTGAAACACCTTCAGAAGGTGGAATATTATTGTTTCCATTTATTCCCAGCCCTAACCCAGTTAAATAAAAATAAAATAATTTAACGTGTTAAAAACGACTGGGCTATCTTTTGGTTAACATCTATTTGATTTCCCTTTATCTTGAAGAGGTTAAATAGAATAGCCGCCGGTGAAACCGGTGGTACATAAAAACAAACCAACTTTACCCAGAAAGGGTTTCATAAAATAACCGCCGGCTTTAGCCGGTGGAGTGCAAAGAACCAACAAACCACACAACCCTGAAGGGGTTGAATAAAAAAAGCTCCGTAGGAGGCGGGATATTTGTAACACAAGGCGTGAGTCTTGTGTTAGAAAAAATGAGAGAACTTAGCTCCGTAGGTGCGGAATATGTCACCACTCTGTGGCTTTAAACTTTCCATAAATGCTATTTCGACCTGGTAGGTCATGTTACAAATAAGCCAAAACTGGTCGATTTACAAAAACAGTTTGACACACATACAACAAAAACATTTTCTTGTATCAATATTAGAGAGTGTTAACTTAACTGTGTCTGTGAAGGCACATAATGTTAATTGACAAAAGAAGTTTTCAAAATTAACAGGATATCACAGGAAAAATTAAATGCTTTTTCAAATTGTTGCTGCTCGTTTTTATTTTGCACATAACCATCACGCCTTTAAATCTTTGCGGGGGAATTTTTTAAAAGAGACCTCGCAAAGACAATTTAGAATTATGCAGAACTCATAAAATAATAAATTGTAGGAGGTAAAAGATGAAAACCATGAAGTTTTTCATTATTTCGTGTATGTTCGTAATTAGTAGTATGGGTGTTCTTTTTGCAGACACTAATGTTTCCGGTGATATTGCTTCTGATACAAGCTGGACGCGAGACAACAGTCCATACATAGTTACAGGCAATGTAACTATTTTATCAGGCGTTACGCTGACTGTGGATGATAGCGTAACTATAAAATTCGATAGTAGCCGTCGGTTATATGTGTATGGAACGCTAAACGCTATCGGCTCAACCTATGGCATAACATTCACGTCGTCTAATGCAAGTCCCTCTCCTGGAGATTGGGATTACATTCAAATAGGTAATGTTTCTCAATCAAGCTCGGCAACCTTCCAAAACTGCCAAATTGAGTATGCGGATAAACTCTACCTTTACAACGGATCCGCTACCCTTACAGGTTGCACTCTGGAAAATTTATACTATTATGGAATAGAGTGCTATGACACATTAACGGTAACCAATACCGATATCGACATAACCGGTTATTATTCATCTTATGGTTATGGTATTTATGCATATAGTGGAGCTGATGCTACTCTAAATAATGTAAATATCAGCAGTGGTACAAGAGGACTATATATTGCAAGTGGTGCAAGCGTCAATATGAGCAATAATTCCACAATAGAGAATTCATATTATTACGGAGTGCAGTTGTACGGAACTCTCAATATGACCAATACTGACATTGACTTAACTGGTTATCATACATCCTATGGTTATGGTATTAATGCATATAGTGGAGCTAATGCTACTCTAAATAGTGTCAATATCAGCAATTGTTCGTATGGTTTATTAATCAACGCAAGTGATGCAAGTGCTGACTTGACAGATTGCAATATCAATTTCTGCAACTGGCCAATAAGATATAACGGACCCGGTGCACTCACCTTGAATGGTACAAACCACTTAACTGGAAATACCATAGACGCAATATTTGTTAATCATTCAAGTAATAGTAACAACTGGATTTTACCTACACCTTCAGAGAATGATGGTATCAATCCGCTTACAAATTATATCCCTTATTATTTCTATAATAATTATACTATCAATACTGGCTGGAGTATGGAAATTGACTCTGAGAATATTTTAAAGTTTAATACAGGCGGTCTGAATGTTAATGGCACTCTCGATGCAGTAGCGGATGTAGATGAGAACATCTATTTTACTTCTGATAAAGATGACAACTGGGGTGGTGATACGAATGATGACGGAACGGCAACCGCACCTGCTTCAGGAGATTGGTACGGTGTTATTTTTAACGATGCAAGTAATGATGCTGGATGTATTATGCGTCATTGTCAAGTCCGATTCGCAGGTGGAGGATACAGAGGTGGTGTTTCTATGGAAAATGCCAGTCCGGTCGTTGATTCCTGCAATTTTTCTAACAGCTACTACGGTGTAATGATGAAGGATGTGTCCAACCCTTCCTTTTCTAATAATACCATAGGCTCAAGCGATATGGTTCCCATTGCTATGTCATTCGATGCTGACCCTGTTTTTTGGCAAAATAATACTTTGTCATTCTCAGATAATGAATATGATGCTATTGGAATATTAGCTGGCACACTACAGGCAGATGCTGTGCTTCATATCCGTTCAGTAACAACCATACCAAACATTACCTATATGATGCTTGGAACTGTAACTGTCCCGGATGGTCTTTCATTAACAATTAACAAAGACATTGTGCTTAAAAGTTATAGTTCAAGTCATCGCATCATAGTGCAAGGTAAAATGACAGCTGATGCCACTACGGACAGTATGATAGTCTTCACTTCAGCCAAAGACGATAATTTTGGAAATCCTTCTGATACAAACAAGGATGGTAGTATAACATCCCCAGTTTCAGGGGATTGGAGTGGTATTGTTTTTGAAGCTTCAAGTGATACAACTTCCCTGCTCAATTATTGCCGAATAAAATATGCAGAATTGTATTCAACCTGGTATAATACCCGTTATATATATGATGGTGCTATTACGACTGTAAACGCCAGTCCCACAATTTCAAATTGTGAAATAAAAGATGTGGTCTATGGTATCTATGCCTTTCAATCCTCAAACCCAAAAATCTGGTATAATCAAATTACAAACAGTAGCAAAACTCCTATTGCTATGTCAGTATCGGCTGACCCTTCATTTATTGGTAACAATTTTACAAATACAACTTGGACAGCGCTTGGAATTATAGGTGAAAATTTAGGATTTAATGGTACTATCAGGAATCGTACAGTAGCGGGATATGAAAATATTACTTATTTATTATTGGAAGATCTTACTATTAATTCCGGAACTTATGTGTGGGTGGATCCGAGTGTAGTTATCAAATTTGATGGAACAGCGATTTACGTCCAGGGTGGTTTTTTTGCAGATGGAACTATAATCTATAAAGATGAAGGACAAATTATTTTTACTTCTGTTAAAGATGATAATTATGGTAACCCGGGAGATACCAATGATGACGGAAGTGCAACCTCCCCAGCGGCAAATGATTGGCAAACAATTCGTTTCGAAGACACCTCTATTGACACCTTTAATTTTATCAACAACTGTTTGATTCAATATGCAGGGAGAAGCAGTTGGGGATGTGTTACCTTTACCAATGCGGGTGGCACTGTTTCAAATTCAGTTCTTAGTGATTCTTATACCTACGGTGTAAAATGTGAAGGAAGTTCAACTCCTCTTTTTCAAAATGTTGAAATTAATAATTCTCGTCTTGACCCAATCGCAATGTCATTGAAATCCAATCCAACTTTCATAGATATTATATTTAATGGCAATGGAAGTAATGGAATCAGAATTTTAGAAGGCACGCTCTCTTCTGATGCAACATTAACAAAACGGGATGTGGCAGGTATTAATAATATTGCATATATTGTTGACCAGCTTACTGTTAGTTCAAATGCAGTTTTTACTATTGACCCCGGTGTCGTCATAAAATTTCCATATTCCTCTAGCTATATCAGTGTGAATGGTGCTCTGAACGCGGTTGGTGTCCAAGGTCCATATAGGGATGTTGAAAAGATTTACTTCTCATCGTACAGCGATGATTCCATAGGTGGTGATACCAATAATGACGGGAGTTCCTCCTCACCTGCATGGGGAAACTGGTTTAGCATCGAATTCAGTAGTTCCGGTGATGATTCGCTAAATGTATTGAAAAATTGTGTGGTTCGGTATGGTGGTAGTGGATATTATGGGGGCTACACAGGTTATGGTGCTGTAAGTATCTTTGATGCCACTGTTAATATAGATAGTACTACGATTGAACAATCTTATACTTCCGGCATAGGAGTCTATGGTAGTGCTGACCCAACGATAAAAAATTGTGAAATCATTAATATCAATTCAGCTCCAATTTCCATGAGTATGTTCTCTAATCCGACCTTTGAAAGTAACACTATGGCAAACTTGGGTTTAGCTGCAATTGGTATTGTTCCGGAGAATTACTCTGTAAATGCAACAGTTCCTATCCGAGATATTGATTTATATAATAATATTACATATTACCTTTACAGTGAAAGTACAATTAACTCCGGAACAACAATCACGATACCAGCAGGGATTGTATTCAAAAACAGTAGTCTACTTGTTGAAGGAGCTTTAATTGTAGATGGAACTGATACAGAACCTGTAGTATTTACAGATTATAGAGATGACAATTATGGTAATCCGGGAGATACAAACGGTGATGGCTCCGCTAGTACACCTTCTATTGATTCTTATCACAGAATAAAATTTGCTGATATAAGTGATGATTCTACAAGCTCGGTCAATTATGCAATTCTTAGATATAAAAATGAGGGAATCAATTTACAGCAAGCATCCCCATCAATCACCAATTCCTTATTTAATAATGATCATTGGGGAATTGTGCTAAATGGTGTTTCTGAACCTGTTGTGGATAGTTGTACATTTCACGATCTAACTTATTCACCCTTGTATATGTCTCTTGTATCTTATCCGAGTTCAACAAATGATAATGTTATTTCGGGTACTACCTATAGGGCATTAGGCATTATTGGAGAAACGCTTACACAAGATGTAATATTGTCAAAACGAAATTTTGCAGAAGTGAATGGTAATCCAATTGTGAACATTCCATATTACTTCCATGCTAATTACACTATCGGCACAAGTGTTACACTCACCATTGATCCCGGTGTTGTTCTCAAATTTAACAGTGGAACTAAATTAACAGTCAGAAAGGGTCTGATTGCTGAGGGAGGAGCAACTGCTGATAGTACTATTGTGTTCACTGATATTAGAGATGATTTCTATGGAGGTGATACGAATGCTGACAGTACTGATACATATCCCGGTAGTTATTATGGGTATGGTTGGTGGTTTGGTATCTTATTTGAAGGTGAATCACTGGATCCCCTTTGTAGCTTAGAGCATTGTATTATCAAATATGCAGGATATTACAGTAGTGATACCTATGGTGCAATTGTCACCAACAATGCAAGCCCAACCATTACACATTCATTATTAACTCAAAATACTTATGGTATTAATGCCAGAGGTGCATCAAATCCGGTAGTTAATTATTGCGACATCTACGATAATCAGTATATGGGCATTAATAATGTGGACGAGTCTTTTGTAATTAATGCAGAAAATAACTGGTGGGGTGATAATTCCGGTCCCACGCATTCCGGTAATCCGGGCGGTACAGGAGATGAGGTTTCAGATGGAGTGGATTACAACCCCTGGCTGACCGATGATGCTAATAATCCTGATATGGGTGATGTTAGTTTAAATGGAGGTATTACTGCTTATGATGCTTCATTAGTGTTACAAGATGTGGTCGGCAGCATTACCCTTAATGACCTTCAAGAGATGGTCGCCGATGTAAGTGCAGTAGGTGGTGTAACTGCTTATGATGCTTCGTTGATCTTACAATATGTGGTTGGTCTCATTCACTGGTTCCCGGCAGAGATAAACAGAGATATGGATCCGAACGATCCCTTTCTGATCGAGACATTAGAATACCTGGCATTGCAGATACCTTCTGATGTTATTTTAAATGTTGGTTCAGCTTCTGCGATTCGGGGTGAGCAGGTTACTATTCCACTAACTATTGAGAATGTTTCCGGTGTAACTTCTATTCAAACAATTTTGGAATATGATTCAAAATTTTTAACTTTCCATGATGTTTCTCTGTCTGATATAACAGGTTCTATGCAATTGGCTGTGGAGGAAAATTCTGAAGCAGGTGAACTATACATTGCAATGGCAGGAATAGAAATTATGGATACAGAAGGTGAAATCGTATATATTACATTCGATGTCGATGATGAAGTAAAAGGGATTAAGAATATACCTATTACAGTCCGGCAGTTTATAGCTAATGAAAAGGATTTAACAGAACTGGCAGGATTCGGAGAAATTATAGTTCAGGGTACTCCATTTAATTTTGCAATCCTTCAAAACTATCCGAATCCGTTTAATCCAACCACTTCGATACGATATCAAATTCCTGAAGATAATTCTCGAGTAAGTATCTGTGTATATAACATAAAAGGACAATTGGTCAGGACCTTGATAGATAAGAAACAGGATGCAGGTTTTTATCATGTAATATGGAATGGAACTGATAATACCGGTAAAAAAGTTTCAAGTGGTGTATACTTTTACAGGATGAAATCCGGGACATTCAGCAAAATGAAAAAACTTATTCTTTTGAAATAGTCTCTATTTTTCTTGTATCTAAGCCCCAGCTTTGATACATATCTTTTAAGTTATAATTCAGGAAAAGGTTACCAGGCTGGGGCTTGGTAACCAGGATATGTATCGCCTCGACTCGATCCCGATTTATCGGGAAGTCGATACTCAGAGGGAAAAATAAAAATTTATGAAAAGCAAAAATAAGTGGTTTATATATTTTGCGATGCTTTTTTTCGTTGTCGGCCTAGACGCGACTGTTATCGGGCTACGGATTCCCGATACTACAGCGGTAGTCGGTGATATAATAAATATTCCCGTATATGCTGACACCAGTTTAACAGGTGAAAATATATATTCCTATCAGTTACAGATAAACTTTGAAACAAATATTATTTTTGCGAATGGAGTAGTAATCGACGGCACTATCAGTGAACCATTTGGGTCACCCTACTTTAACAACTCTATTCCAGGTCAGGTGACGATTGCAGCTGCTGGAACCAGTCCTCTGATAGGAATGGGTGTATTTCTGTATATTCAATTTGAAATCTTGCAAAGCGGATTTTCGCCGATTTCATTCACAGGTGAAGAAAATAATTTCTTCAATGAAGGTACTCCGGGTATTGTTTTTAATAATGGTTCTATTTCTATCCCTACTTCTGTCTCTGAATTTCAAGATAATCTACCAGATTTTGTACTTTGCCAAAATTATCCTAACCCGTTTAGTTATTCAACCACGATTTCTTTTGAATTAAATACCAGTCTTCGTCCCGAATATCGGGAGCAGGTGGAGAATACGGAGATGATTATTTATAATATTAAGGGGCAGAAAATAAAAACACTTAATGTCACCCTGAGCGGAGTCGAAGGGTCAATTATCTGGTACGGAACTGATAATCAGGGTATTCAAGTTTCAAATGGAATATACTTTTATCGAATACAATATGTCCACCAACCCCGAAACAATAAGGTATCGGGGATAAATCGGACACTAACGAATGATATAAAAAAACTTATTCTTTTGAGGTAAAAAAGGAGTTATTTAATGAGAACAAAAATAAAAAGGCTTTTATACTTTTGTATAATTCTTATTGCTGTCAGTTTAAATGCGACTGATATCGGGATCAGGATTCCGGATACCACTGCTGTAGTCAATGATATAATAGACATTCCAGTATATGTGGATAGCAGTTTGACCGGTGAAAGTGTGTATTCTTATCAGTTGCAAATCAGCTTCTATTCAAGCTATCTGAGTGCTGATTCGGTGTTGATTGCCGGAACTATCAGTGAACCATTCTCTATCAATTTCAACAATTCTGTCCCGGGGCAGATTACCATTGCAGCAGCCGGAAGCTCTGCTCTGATAGGAACAGGAGTATTACTGTATATTCGATTTACTGCCTTGCAATCCGGGTTGCCTCCAATTTCATTTACAGGTGAAGAAAATAACTTCTTCAATGAAGGCACTCCCGGCATCATTCTAAATGATGGTTCTATCAATATTAGTGCTTTGCCTACTATATGGGTGAGTCCTAATAGCGGATTGTTAACCGTTGGAGATTCGCTTCAATTTACTACTGGTGGAGGTACAGCACCATATCAATGGTCGGTGACGAATGGAACTGTCGCTTCTATTGTCTCCTCAGGATGGCTTACAGCTCTGGGTGCGGGATTTACTCAGGTTGTAGCAGAAGATGCAGTTGGAATTATAGATACCACTGACAGCTTCATTGAAATCCGAGCTTTAAAATTAAGCATACCTGATACAACTGTCATGCAAGGTCAAACATTTGATGTTCCAATTTATACTACCGACATTACAGGACTAAATATTATTGCAGGTAATTTCACTCTTTCCTATAGTGCTAATCGGCTCGATGCAGTGGATGTAATTACAACCGGCACTCTATTATCGGGCTATTCTCAACCAACATTCAATATTAGTGATGGACAGATTGAAATTGCTTTTGCTGGAAGCGATACTTTAATTGGACAGGGAATCTTGCTCTATGTCCAGATGACTGCTTCGTTACAATATTACAGTGGGACATATATTGAATTTTCAGATGTTCTTTTTAATGAAGATATTCTTGCGACTACGCAAAACGGATACTGCTATGTTAACCAACTTCCTGCTTTGAATGTTACTCCTAATACAGCGAATTTGATTGCAGGAGATTCTCTTCAGTTTAATGTGAGTGGTGGAACACCTCCTTATGAGTGGAGTTCATCGGATTCGACAGTTGCATATATTAATAACAGCGGAATGTTATTTGCTATCAAAAGTGGTGTGATTATTGTTTCAGTAACCGATTTCTTAGGTGCAACCGATTCCTCGGACAATATTTATATTTATGATACGCAGGTAATCATTCCAGATACAACCGGTCCGGTTGGAGTCACTTTTGATCTTCCAATATACATTGACGAACTCCCTGCAGGACAATCTGTTTTTTCTATTGAGGCGACCATTAGCTATGAAACACCGGAATTAGAGGTAATTGAAGTAGTTGATGAAGGCACTTTAACTGAAGGTTGGAGTTTTGCGCAAGATGTCACTGGCAATCAAATCACTTTTGCTGGTGCAAGTGCAAGTAGCTTTAGTAGTGCAGGTGTGATGGTTAAGATAAAATTTCAATTAACAGGTGAATTATCCATTGGCGAAAACGCATGGGTAAATATTGATGCTATCCTTCTTAACGAAGGTATACCCCTTCCCTGGACTGTAAATGGAAGTATAACAGGTGCTCTCGCTATACTACCAGCTCCTGAAAATGTAATTATTTATATTGTATCTGGTTTTGTTCATATTGAATGGGATCCTGTTACAGGAGCAACATCTTACAAAGTTTATTCCTCTTCTGATCCATACACTGGTTTTGTAGAAGATACTTCTGGTTCATTTGCTGGAGAAAGCTGGAGTACATCAGTAATAAATGAAAAGAAGTTTTATTATGTTACAGCAGTTAATTGATCATTCGAGCTAATTTTTACCATCCTGGTTACCAAGCCTCAGCTTGGTAACTGGCTTCCCATTCCCAAGCTGGGGCTTGGTAACGAGTATAGCTTTTATTATGACCGGAAAGGTCATTTTTAATGTTTCCCTTTAGCTCGAAGAGGTTAAATAGAATAGCCATCGGTGAAACCGGCGGTAAAGCGACCAGCTTGGTCGCTCTCTCGTCCTGGCAGATCGATCTACTATGTAGTTTTACACTCTTTCTTAACTTCCACAGGGCTGACACCCTGTGCTAAAAACATAACGCCACTATGTGGCTTTGAATAATCACACGCCCTCATAATTGCTATCTCGACCTGGTAATGCCCAAAGTTTACAAGCCATTGATTTGTTGCAATAGGAACCTATGCGTAAATCCATTGACTA
>JAIORR010000048.1 GCA_021108055.1 Candidatus Cloacimonadota bacterium | reverse complement strand
CCGGGCGTAGTTTTGAACGACTACTTTGGTGATTAGTCCGGCTTCGTAGCTGAAGATACTTTGCCGGGACAGTCTTCTATTTTTCACTTTGTTCAAAACGAAGACTGGTGGAGGTGGCGGGAATCGAACCCGCGTCCAAAGATAAGTCAAAAGCCGAATCTACATGCTTAGCTGTTTTTTAGTCTCACTCTCATACAGGAAAGCAGTCAAACCACGCAATCGAGCCAGCCTGAAAAAGTTCGGACGACATTACAGGCGTTTGCCGTCTATAGCCATTATTTATGACGGTTATCTGCAAGCCTAACAGCAAAGCTATACAGGACCGTAGCTGCGCTTAGGCAGCTAATGCAAAGTTATCGTTTGCTTTTATATTTGATTACCACCGTGATTAACGAGAAGGTGATCTCCTCGGCATGCATCAGCAATCCCCTTTATCCCTGTCGAAACCAGGACACCCCCATATATGAAGCTATAATGAACTACCAAGGACAAGTTAATCTGAAAGATGCTGATGTCAAATGAAAAGACTATTTCGTTCGGAACGTCTTTCCATATCGATTTGAGTTAAGTCAGCTATCGTCGATCTTGACTTAAGTTGAATAATCCAAATTTTTAATATTCATAGATTCCCACTTCCGTGGGAATGACAATGGGTTACTTTTTTAACTTAAAATAAGACTTTCCAGACTTAAGTCAAATTTACAAAGCTCCCTTATAAATCTCTATCACTCTCTGCAGCGTTTTATTCCAGGAATAATTATCTAACGCATATTTAGCAGCATAATTACCTTTCGTTTGTTTTGTACTATTTTTTATTTCTTCGATGATGGCATCTGCCAGAGCTTCCGGGTTTTCCATTTCTACTAATTGTCCTATTTCATCATTAACGAAATCGGGAAGACCACCGGCACGGGTAGCAACAACCGGAGTTCCGCAGGCTAAAGCTTCAATCGCAACTAAGCCGAAAGGTTCGATGCGGGAAGGCACAACTGATACATCCGCAGCATTATAAAGAGAAGCGACATCGATCTGGGTTTGATGACCCAGGAAATGAACATTATCCAGTTTTAATTCTGCCTTCAATTTCTTCATATCCGGCATTAATTGTCCGTCTCCCGCGAGCGCAAATACAACTTCCGGAATTTCATCAGTTATTTTTCGGGCAGCCTTGATCAAAATATCGATTCCTTTGAAATCGGTGAATTTTCCTACAAAACTGACTAATTTTTCAGGAACTATATCCAACCCGAATTTCTTAAAAAGCTCTTCTTTATTCACATTTTTGATTCTAAAAATTCCATCGTCAAATCCATTTGGATTCAAAACCAATTTTTCTTCCGGCAGTTTATAATGGTCAAGAGTGTCATTATGAACCTGCCGCGAGATGGTAATTATCTTTCTTGCATTATTTGCCCCTTCCAATGCATATTTATGATAACGTTCATCTTTTTTAAAGCCCATCAGGTCGGTACCGTGAACGGTGATAACGTAGGGAATACCACTTTTTAATGCAGCATAAGGAGTTATCCATAAATGCTGAGCGTGGATAACATCCGGTTTAAAATCTGCTACTACTTCTTTAGTGATCTCTATAAATTTTTCTACGTATTTTTTTAGATCTTCATCGGAAATATCATAATAGGTCAATGTGCTTCTGGGATGGGTTGTGAAGCACGGGAAGTTGAATTCCATATCCGGGTTTGCATTCTTTGTCTTGTCACAGATTATCGTTCTTCTCCGGAATGGATAATCAGATGTATCGTATTGATTATCAATATCTATAACAAATACTTCATGACCTTCCTTAACTAATTCCTGGGCGATGTTCATCGTATAGATGCCACTTCCTGAACCCTGCAGCGGAAAATGATTTATTAATAATACTTTCATATTTCACCTCACCTAAACTATCTCAGATACATCAGAATCTTGTTCTTTTGTTTTGGAATATTTCTGTGTTGTATCTTCGAGGTTCTCACTCAATTTTTTAGAAACAGTCCACAGAATTTTTGAAGAAAGTTCACTATTTTCTTTGATCACTTCCAATAATTTATCTTTCTCAATTTTCATAAGATGAACTTCGGAAGAAGCCATTATCGATACTGTGTGGGGAGTATCAGTAAAGATCGAAGATTCATTGAAATGGTCTCCTGCCCCAAGTTCGGAAACTATCATCATATCTCCGGACACCTTATGTTTTTTCAGTATATTAAGGTTTCCTTTAAGAACTACAAAGATACCGCTGCAATGTTTTCCTGCTTTAAAGATATAATCGTTCCTTTTAAATTCCAGTATATTTGAAATGAAGAATATTCGTCGCAGTTCCTTTTTTGTAAAATCTTTAAAGATGTCTATATTTTCAAAATCGATTGCATCGGAAATTCCGGATTCATTCAGGATTTTTTTCTTTTCCAACAAATATTTATCAAATGTCACGATCCGGCTTTCCAACACAATATCCTTTAATTCGTTACCAAAATCTTTTGTGTGTTCCAGCAATTTCCTCCAATTCTTTTGAAATTCCAGATATGTTTCAAATGTATCATAATGCGGTATCGCTTCATATTTTGCCAGATAGATATTTTTAATTGTTTCTTTACAGGATTCCACATCATTATCCGCCAGGTAGTTAAGAGCCAGAATTATATTAGTTTTGAAAATTTTATCACCCAGATCGGGTTTCATGAATTCACCGGGATAGGGATCGAAATCTTCCGGTAAAATCTTGTGCAGGTTCAAGTGAAATTTCTGGTTGTCAAATTTCGATTTATCATAAAGGAATCTGTAGATATCTTCTCTGAATCTTTTCCATACCGGATGATTTTTTGGCGGTGGCAGATGTTTTATAGCTAATTTATTATCCAGAAAGAAATTAAAGCCGAACATTCTGGAATTAATTACATAATCCGTATCTTCTCCTCTCGTAGTTTTGGGATCAAAGGGAACGATCCTCATCAAATTCCTGTGAATTACCATTGCACCACCAAAAGCGAATGGCGTCTTTTTCAATCTGGGTTCACTTCCGATGATCATATCAAATGCTTCCCGCTTTCCACCGAATCTGTCCCAATATGTCATCCATGGCTGGATGTTTACTTTATCGTAATATTCATTATCTTCGTTCAGATAATATCCGGCTACGCCATCGATCGTGTTTCCGTAAAATCTTCTGCCAATGAATTCTTTTGCTTTTGTAACGAATTTTGGATCTTCAAATACTTCATCATCATCGATCAGGATGGCTACTTCTCCGTCAAGGATATATGGCAGGAAGATGCAGAGATTTCGGATGTTTGAATAACCTTTCAGGTCTAACATATTCGGGAGTTTTAAATCCTTATACATTATCTTTTTTAGTTTATTCAGATGTGTGTTCGTAAATACAAGCGTATCTACAGGGATGTTTATAGATTGAAGCATTTTTGCAAGTTTTTCTTCCATGGGTTTCACATACTTATCATTTGTTGCTGCAGCTAATAATATCAGTGTAAAATGCTTATCATCCAGGATATCTATCGATTTTAATGTCCGTAGAAGAGTACCATCCTCATTCAACGGAGTTGCATGATCATAGACTGCATCTCCTTCTTCCCATTCTCCATTTGGACCAGACCAGTAAGTTGGGATAACCATATAAGTTCTCATAATTTTGCTCCTTTATTTCTTTATATTTAATTTCATTTTATTCCAGGCATTCAAGAGATCATGGAAAAGCTCAATATCTTCCGGTAATTTATCGTATGCCATTTTGAAAGCTCTTGGTAATTTCAGGAATCGATCGTCTTTGAAATATTCAGCAGCAGCTTTGCTTCCTTTTACCAATGAATGATAACGTTTTTCCGTATTGATCTGCTCCGATTCTTCATAATACTCTTTTTTAAGCCAGTTGAAGAAAGGATTCCGGATGATCCATCCCATACACGCATAATAGAATCTATCCACGTTCTTCTTTAATGTGATAGCAGGTTTATTAGGGAAATCTCCAAAGCAATTATGGAAAATAAGAAGGTCGATATCTACACTTTTACCATGATATTTGTGAATGAGAGGTCCGAAAAGAGTATCTTCTCCTCTTCCCAGAAAACATTCGTCATCCAGAACCAGCGTGGTAGAAAAGAAAGGCGGAAGAAGGTTCAATTTTGTCAGGTCGATTGCCAGATTACCACCGAGAGCCTTATGTGTGTCGAAGATGTTTTCACTGTGTTTGTTTCTTACAACCGGTGTTTCTACCGTAGAAATATAGTAGAATCTATCTTCTTTCTGAACACCTTCCAAAAGTTCGAGAAGGTATGGAAATTTCATTTTTGGAATGATATAATATCCTGTATAATCACTGGTAGTATTCACAACATTCTTTTTTGTAAGATGTTTGAGATGAGAGCCAACAAAATCTATATCTTCATATTCCGATCTACCATCGGAAAAACTTGTCAGTATTTTCGGGAAAATATCTGTATCGAAGAAATACAGGTAATCCACACCGAGAAAAATAGCTGTGAGAAGAACATAATTTCTTGATGTTCCATAAGCTACTTTGGCATATTCTTTCTGAAATGGGGTCCCGATCAATGCATCGATCTCCTTATCGGAAAGTCCTATCTTTTCTAATGAGTTTTGAAGAAATGGAGAATCACCCCGATGAACAGTGGTAACTTCGCAATATTCCTCCAGCCGTTTAATTATCTGCGGGTCAATATAATCATTATAAGCAATAATAAGCCGATCAACCTTATGCCCGAATTTTTGTGCGTTTTCCAGGAAATCCTGAATAGGTGACATTTCTGTTAAACAACGTGTGATAACTCCAAAAGAAATCTTTTTTGATTTCATATTCATTCCTACATTTTTTTATAAGTCATATTTTATTAAGTATTTATGCCTTTTTTTGTCAATCTAAATAACAATTATATTTACAATATATTGTAAATTTTTTTTTTATCATTTCAATTGGAAATCAGAAGAAAGTAAAAAAGGTCTGAAATTGAGAAAGAAAAAATTAGTTAAAAATATCGGTTCGATGTCCATCGCAGTTTTTATCAGCAGGATATTTGGAGTTCTGCGTGACATCATGATGACTAATTATTTCGGAACTTCTTATGTTGCCGATGCCTTCAGGGTGGCATATCAAATACCAAATTTTCTCAGGAGACTTTTTGGAGAAGGTGCTCTTTCTGCAGCAATGGTGCCGATCTACAACGAAATTGGAGTGAAGAAGGGGAAGAAAGATCAAATAAATTTTGCTTTAAACGTTCTCTCGATACTTACGGTTTTCCTTACTATTCTCTGTTTACTGGGAATTGTTCTTGCTCCGATAATCGTAACAATATTAGCTCCCGGTTTTGATGAAGTTACAAGACAGTTGGTTATCAGGTTAGCCAGAATATTATTTCCATATCTTTTTTTGATCGGGTTGTCATCCACTCTTATATCGATATTAAATTCTCATGATCGTTTCTTTATTCCGGGGCTTTCTTCTGCTTTTTTAAATATTTCAATGATAGGATGTCTTGGGATCTTTGTTCTTTTGAATAAAACTTCCACGATGGAATCAAAGATATTTGTTTTGTCTCTTGGTGTGATAACAGGAGGAGTTTTACAGACGATTATTAATTTCCCGCTTTTACAGAAGATCGGATATTCTTTCAGGGTTAATTTAAATTTAAAAGGAGAAGCTCTTTCGGCTGTATGGAAGCGTTTGATACCGGGAGCTATCGGGATTGCAGTTAGGCAGATAAATCTGGTTGCAGATATGATACTGGCTTCTTTACTGGTTTCCGGAAGTATTGCTGCACTGGGTTATGGAAACAGGTTAATGCAGCTTCCAATGGGAATTTTTGGTGTTGCTGCCGGAGTCGCCGTATTGCCCTTGTTCTCCAGATTCGTGGCAGAAGAAAACTGGAAAGGATTGAAAGACAGTCTGCGATTCTCGATTATCTCGTTGAGTTGTATAATGCTTCCGGTAACGGCAATAATCGCCGGATTGGGAAAAGATTTTATTACGCTCCTTTTTATGCGTGGGAAATTTGATATAACATCTGTTAATATGACTTACAGTGCACTTCTGTTCTATTCACTCGGAATTATTTTCTATAGCCTTAATCGTCTTGTGATCCCAGTCTTTTATGCAAATAAAGATACAAAAACTCCTGTAAAAATATCTGCCTTTATAGTTGTGATCAATATTGTCCTGAATATAATTCTTATGCACTTTATGCAGCATGCAGGACTTGCGCTTGCTACCTCGATCTCGGCAATGATACAGTTCTTCATTTTATCTCGAATGCTCAAAAAGAAAGTTCCCCTGATCGAATTTCCCAAAATCTGGAGAGCAATTTCTAAAATAACATTTCTTTCTCTGATGATATTTGCAGGATTAATGTTTGCAAATAAGATATTTATTCCTGCCAACAATGTAGAAATGCTGATAAAGACACTATCTTTGAGTTTAGTGAGTATCTTGTTCTTTTTACTATTCTCTCAGATCTTAAAAATAGAATATAGTAAAGAAATAAGAAAAAATATATGTCGGAAATTTCAGAAAAAATAAAATCAAAATTATCTCTGCTTCCCGCTTCATCAGGTGTTTATCTAATGAAAAATTCCCAGGATAAGATCATATATGTGGGAAAAGCAAAGATCCTCAAAAACAGAATACGCAGCTATTTCAGCGGTACTCCGGTAGATACAAAGACAAAAGAGCTTGTAAGTAAAATCTGTGATTTCGACTATATAATTACGAAAACCGAAGACCAGGCACTGGTTTTGGAATCGAACCTGATAAAAAAACATCGACCAAAATATAATATTTCTCTGAAAGATGATAAACAGTTTCCATTTATCAAGATCACAATTAAAGAAGATTTTCCCCGGATATTTATTACAAGGAATATAATAAAAGATGGTTCAAAATACTTTGGTCCTTATACGGATTCAAGAGCAATAAGAAAAACACTTCGCTTGATGGAATGGATATTTCCGATGAGATCTTGCAGCCGGAAAATTCTGGAAGGAGAACTTTTCTACAAAAAAGCATGTATAAATCATCAACTTGGAAAGTGCCCGGCTCCGTGTGTGGGAAATATCGATAAAGACGAATATAATAAAACAGTTACCAATGCAATTAATTTTCTTAAAGGAAAAAATCAGCAGGTAATCGAAGATCTGCACAAAGAGATGAAAGAAAGGTCGAAGAATTTAAAATTTGAAGATGCAGCCAGATTGCGGGATAAAATAAAGGATATTCAGAAGCTTCATTTTGCGCGGACGATGTACTATACAGACGAAAAGAACCGCGATGTGATAGGCATCTACAAAGAAAACGACAAAGCTGCTGTGGTTGTGTTGAAGATTCTTTCCGGAAAACTTCTTAATAAGGAAACATACTCTCTGGAAAATGTAGTGGGAAGTGATCTTCCCGAACTAATGGAAGCTTTTTTGAAACAGTATTATTCTAATAAATTAGATAATCTTCCTTTCAGGATATTATTGCAAGTAAAACCTTCTGATCATACTCTTCTAAGTAATTGGCTGAATAAAAAACTCATCGTTCCCAGCAGGGGAGAAAAGAAAATCTTGATAATGATAGCTCGTGAAAATGCCTGCAATTATGTGGAAGAACAGAAATTGAAATACTTGCGAAAGAGCAATAGAACCATTTTTCCGATAAAGGAATTGAAAGATAAACTGGGTTTAAAGAAACTCCCGCGTAAAATGGTTTGCCTCGATATTTCCACGATACAGGGTTCGGATACGGTTTCGTCACTTGTTTTCTTTGAGAACGGAAAACCAAAAAAGAAAAACTACAGGCATTATATTATCAAAACTGTAAACGGGCAGGACGATTTTGCCTGTCTTGCAGAAACGTTACAGCGTTACCTGAACAAGATCGAGGAGCAGGAAAAACCAGACTTGATAGTTATAGATGGAGGAAAAGGGCAACTGAGTTCTACCTGCGAGATACTGCAAAAAATGGAAATATCCGATATCGAGATAATTTCGCTGGCAAAAAGGCTGGAAGAAATATTCCTGCCTGAAAAGAAACGATCTGTAATCCTTCCACGTTCATCCGCAGCTCTTCGAGTTTTAATAAAACTTCGTGATGAAGCTCATCGGTTTGCTATCACTTTTCACAGGAAAAAAAGGACAGCAAGAACGTTGAAGAGCGAACTGGACAAGATAAAAGGAGTGGGACTTTCCACTAAATTTGCATTATTGAAAGAATTCGGTTCTGTTAAGAATATTAAAAATTCCGGCATAGCAAAACTTATGGAAATAAAAGGAATTGGAAAAGCAACTGCTATTAAAATCTTGACTGAACTAAAGTAAATTCATTATTTGATTAAATTAATTGAAGTAGAAAAGAATTTATACTGACTGGTTATTGAATTTGGGGGGAGGGGTGAAAACAACTATCTGTGTTTTGTTTCTTGTGTTTTTTTCGATCTTATTTTCGATCAACACTATAGATAGTTTGGAAACAGCCCTCGATACCGCAGTCGATAAAGATAAAATAGACATTCTGAACAAACTCTCTGCTGAATATAAAAGCACCGATGCAGAGATGGGGCTCGAATGCGGTTTCCAGGCACTTGAACTGGCATCAAAAGAAAACGATCTGAAAGCCAAATCTACTGCTTTGAACAATATCGGCAATTCATATCGAGTAATGAGAGATTATGACTCTTCCATAAAATATTATCATAAAGCTCTTTCTTTGTGTCGGCAAATTAACGAGAAAAAGAGTATTGCGAACATCTTGAACAATATCGGGCATGATTACTGGTTTCTTGGTGATTTACCACAATCTCTACATTATTATCGGCAAGCACTGAAGATCTTTATAGAGTTAAATGATAAAAAAGCTGTTGGATTAACCTACAATAACATCGGAAGCGTCTATTCAAGGTTAAGCAATTACAGCAAAGCTCTGGAATATTTCCTGAATGCATTGAAAATACGTGAAGAGATCAAGGATCAGGCGATTTCTTCTACACTAAATAACCTGGGGAATGTTTTTCTTAGATTGAATAATTATAACAAAGCATTAGAAAATTACTTGAGAGCGTTAAAATTAAAAGAGGAATTCAAAGACAAAAGAGCTATAGCTTCCACTTTGAATAACATTGGAAATGTTTATCTTGAAAAAGAAAATTACGAGAAAGCACTGTTTTATTATGATCGGGCATTAAGTATTAATGAAGAATTAGGAAACAAAAAGCGTATAGCATCGACGCTCAATAATATTGGTATCGTTTATGAATACCTGAACAAGAGTGATTTAACATTGGATTTTTACTCCAGATCTCTGAAGATAAAGAAAGAGGTAGGAGACAAATATGGGATCGCAAACGCATACAAGAATATTGGGAACCTCTATTATGAAAAAAAAATATATGATAAATCGCTGGAATGTTTAAAACAGGCTCTGCTATATGCCACGAAAATAGAAGCTAAGAATATTGAGAAAGATATACATGAGATACTTTCGGACCTATATTTTGCTAAAAATAATTTTAAAGAAGCTTATAAACACAAAGCTGTATATTCTGATATTAAAGATAGTATCTTCAATGAATCTACCAGCGAAAAGATCGCAGAGATGCAGACTAACTATGAAACAGAAAAAACTGAAAAAGAAAATGAACTATTATTAAAAGATAATCTTATATATAAATTAAAATTGGAAAAGGAAAATCTTACAAGACTGCGTTTATATATGATCCTGGTTGTGGTCTTTAGTCTTTCTTTGATCGTTTATTACCGGTACAGAAACAAAAACAGGGAAAACTTATTACTGGAAAAAGCAAAAAACAGTCTGGAAGAAAAAATAAAATTACGAACATCTGAGCTTGCGAATTCTAACATTGAATTAAAAAATGAGATCGATGTGCGGAAAAAAGCAGAAAAATCCATCAATGATTCATTAAAAGAAAAGGAAGTTATGCTTAAGGAAATTCATCACAGAGTAAAAAATAATTTGCAGGTTATTTCCAGTATGCTTAATATGCAGTCTCATGACAAGAAAAATGATAGTGCAAAATCGAACCTGTTCAAGAACACACAAAACCGGATATATTCGATGTCGCTCGTTCACGAAAAACTATATCAATCCGGAAACCTGGCTTATATAGATTTTGATAAATATATTAATAGCCTGGTTATGTATTTGCTTTGTTCGTATAAAATAAATACAAATAGAATAAAGTTTATTTCAAAGATCGATGACATCTCACTTAACATTAATACTGCTATTCCCTGCGGTTTACTCATCAATGAACTTGTAACTAATTTTCTTAAACATGCTTTTCCGGATGATGCAAAAGGTGAGATCAATATTGAGATGACATCAGATAATGAGAAAAGTTATATCCTTGTAGTGAGAAATAATGGTGTGAATTTCCCGGGATCAATAGATATAAAAAATCCCCAGACTGTTGGACTGGAATTAGTGAGACTGCTTGCAATACAGCTACACAGCAAAATCGAATTAGATACAACAGACGGAGTTTCCTTTACCTTTAGAATCAGAGAATTAAAGTAAATTAAGCACTCTTTATTTTAGACTGCTAAAATATATTTTGACAAAATAATCTATTAAAAATTTTTATCTTTAAAAAAAGATCAGGAGTAAAAAATGGCACGGACTAAAGCAGATTTAAAAAGCGGGAAACTTTCTATTCATACAGAAAATATTTTTCCCATAATTAAAAAATGGTTATATAGTGAACATGATATTTTCCTGCGGGAACTTATTTCCAATGCAATAGATGCACTGAACAAAAGAAAAGCAGCCGACCCGGATGTCGATGAAAAAACGTTGAAAATTGAGATTAAGGTAAATAAGAAAAAGAAAACACTTCAGGTGATAGACAATGGTATCGGGATGACGGCTTCGGAAATAAAAAAATATATTAACCAGATAGCATTTTCCGGAGCGGAAGATTTTATAGAAAAATTCAAAGATAAACAATCGAATATCATCGGTCATTTCGGTCTTGGTTTTTATTCATCATTTATGGTTGCACAAAAAGTAACAATAGATTCTCTTTCCTACAAAGCGAATTCCAAACCTGCTTTCTGGGAATGTGAGGGAGAAGCTGAGTATAAGAGTGATGCAGGGATCCAATCTAAGGTGGGAACAACTGTAACTGTGCATCTGAACAAAGACAGCCATGAATATTTAGAAGAATCAAAAGTGAAAGAATTGATAGAAAAATACAGCAATTTTATGCCTTTCCCGATTGAATTTAATAAGGAAGTTGTTAATCAGAAAGAAGCATTATGGCTGCGAAAACCAAAAGATGTTACAGATGAAGAATACAAAGAATTTTATAAGAAACTATTTCATGATTGGGAAGACCCGCTTTTCTGGATCCACCTGAATGTAGATTTCCCGTTCAATTTAAAAGGTATCCTTTATTTTCCAAAGATAAAGAGCCAGCTCGATATTAATGCAGGAAAAGTAAAACTTTATTGCAATAATGTGTTCGTTGCAGATGATCTGAAAGGGATAATTCCCGAATTTTTGCTTCTGCTTCGGGGCGGAGTCGATATTCCGGAAATTCCATTAAATGTTTCCAGGAGCTTCTTACAACACGATAAGCAGGTTATGAAAATATCTCAGTATATCATTAAAAAAGTTGCGGACAGTCTGAAAAATATTTTCCAGGAAGACAGAAAAAAATACGAAGCTTTCTGGGGAGATATCGATCAGTTCATAAAATATGGAATACTAACGGATGAAAAATTCAATGAAGCAATGCGAGAATATATTATTTTCAAATCAACTCAGGGTGATTTCGTTACTATCAAGGAATACTGCGAGCGAAACAAAACAAAAGACAAACCTCAGAAAATATATTATGCTCCGGGTGAAGATACTCAAGTTACATATTTGAATATGATGAAAGAACAGGGAATTGAAGTGATATATTCTTCTTCTGTTTTAGATAATCATCTTTTTCAGAACCTCGAGATGAAAGGCTGGGATGTTACTTTTGTCCGCATCGATTCTGAAATAAATGAAAATCTGGTCGATAAAGACAAAACAGAGATCGTTGATGCCGAGAACAAAACATTTTCGGAAAAGATAAAAGAAATATTCAATAAAACTTTGAATACAAATATCGAAGCGAGCTTTAATAAAGACAACTACGCAGAATTCATAAAAAAATATCCTGAATCCATATCTATTCTTGCTCCTTTCTCAAGGACAAAAGACGATTTCACATATATTAAGCCGTATGATATTACTCCCGCTGCCCGCGAAAAACTTGGGGAAAAGGCTTTTGAATCGGTTTTGGAAAAAACCCACTTTGAAGTTCAAGCAGAAGTGAAACATCTGAAATCAAAAGATATTCCGGCGATGATCGTATTTAATGAATTTATGCGTAGATTCCAGGAAATGAATTTCCTCGAAAGACAAGCAGAAAACGATATGCTGAAAAATCATACAATAATCGTGAATATGGAAAATGATACTATAAAAAAAATACTTACATTTTCGGGAAAAGGGAAAAATGAAGAAGTGGAACTTCTTGTTAAATTCGTTCACGAATTGGCATTGTTGGAACAAAAGCGTTTTTCCGGAAAGGAACTACAAGCATTCATAGAAAAATCTAATAAGGTGCTGAAATTAATAGGATAAATATCGGAACTGAAAATAATCTGAACGGCTTATACTTCTAAGCCGTTCTTTTTTTTTCTGCTGTCCAAAACTATTTTCTCAAGCTCGATCAGGTATCTTTTGATGGGGACACTACCGCTGAATCCTCCGAGTGAACCGTCTTTTGAAATAACTCTATGGCAGGGGATTATAATTGGAACAGGATTCTTTTTGTTAGCCAGACCCACAGCACGTGCTTTGTTTTTTCCACCTACTTCTTTTGCGATTTTCTGGTATGAGATAGTTGTTCCGAAAGGTATTTTACGAAGTTCGTTCCAAACTTTCTTCTGGAAATCAGTTCCGGATAGTTTTACAGGAATATCAAATCTTGTTCT
The DNA here is from genome assembly GCA_021108055.1 of Candidatus Cloacimonadota bacterium. Taxonomy (GTDB): domain Bacteria; phylum Cloacimonadota; class Cloacimonadia; order Cloacimonadales; family TCS61; genus JACNIV01. The sequence goes on along the minus strand of JAIORR010000048.1, from coordinate 8,673 downwards.
TTTTCCTCGAAAGTATTCATCTAATTGTCGTTCTGTTTCCACAAGAATCGGATGATCATTGTTCTTCCGATATTTCTCAGAAAACACGCTTTCGTTAAATTGAATACAGAAATGGATTTCGAGCAAGGCAGAATCATCTGACACGAGAACCAGCAATTCTACGGGACTTTCATAATTTTTATAATATATCATTTTATTCCTGCTTATACAAAGGTTCGAACAAGGATATTTGATTTACTTTTTAACGATCATATTCATCTTTTCGAGCATTATCCTGTGATAATCTCCAACCCATTTCGGCGGATTATCGAGTGGTTCCATAGAAAGAAAAGAAGCAATGGAATCTTCATGTTCTGGGGCAAAACCATGCATTGCGGGCAGTGCATTCAGTCCCATATCACTGGGAGCGATCTGGTAGCCGGCATCCATCAATAACAATGTCTCACCATACATGTCATCCTCAAAATCGATCATATAACGTTTTTTTTCTTCATCAGTTAAAATGTGTGAATGGGGAACTTCGAGGAGTTTGGTCAATATTGCATTCTTTGCTTCTTCATTGAAATACCAGAAATGAACCATCGTAGAATCATACATTGCCACGTAGTCTTTTCCAAATTTATAGTTCAGGCTTTCTATCATTGTTTTCACATCGACTATTTCCGTTAAAGTGGTCATCCCATGATCGCTCATTATATACAGCTTGAAATCATCATAGTTCTGCTTTGCTGTTTCTACCACTCGCATTATTTGATCTTTATACCAATCCAGCTTTTCCGGAATTTCCTTACCTTGTTTTGTTACCCGATGTAACAGGGAATCCATTGCGGCAGTATAAAGGAATGCAAACCTGATTTCACCTTTTTTCATATCTTCGATGAGAGCATTGATATTTTGAAGTTCGCTAAGTCTCCAATTGGAAATATGATAAGGTATTTTTCTTTCCTCAAGCTGGTCTGCTATATTTGGAACAGGTGCCAGACCACAGGGAACGAACAGATCTTTTTTTTCTATATAATCAAAGTAATGGATACGATCGAACGGCATTGCATAAATTTCAAAGTAGCCTGTGTATCCTTTCATTTTTTTTATTAATTTAGAGAACAGGTGTCTGAATCGCCAGCGGTCAAAAATACACGAAGGTAAATACTTGAGAATTTTGAACATCTTGAACGGAGAATTTACAGGATCGTAATAATAGAAGCTGAGATGTTTGTGAACTGTAGGAGGCTGTCCTGTAAGGATAGTCGGGATAGCTGTGCAGGAATATCCGAATTGCATTAATGCCGGGTAGCGGTATGGTAAAAGTTCCTCAAGGAAATTCATGTCTTTGATGATTTCCCAGCCCAGAGCATCAATGAACATAAAAATAGAAATGTCTTTTTTCATGATTTATCCTCCAATCCGGTTTCTTGTGATTCATAATATCCAATAATGAAATTTAATAATAAAAACAGACTCAAAAAAGCAGTTAATCCCAGAAATTCTATGAAGCAGGACAAAATGGTTTGCGGGTAACCATACAATATCGATTGGATTTCAAATGCTTTCAGTATAATAATGAGGGGAAAAGCTCCTGAAAATATCAGGAAATATATTTTAGCCTTTATTTTTTTTGAATTAATATGAACGAGCAGTTTCCTGAAAGTTAGAATAAGAAAAACGAAAAATATTATTTTCAGAATAAAAAAAATGTAAGACCAGGAAATGCCTGCATAAAAAAGAATTCCTTTTTCAAATATTTCTGTCAGAATTTTATTCCAGATACTTTCCTGCAGTGGAATGACCTTATTCATAGATAGAAATAAAAAATAGATGGAAATAATTTTAAGAATGAACTTTTGTAAGTTATCAATAGGTAATTTCATATCTTTCCTTCCTAAAATGAAAAAAGCAAATCCGCAGATAAGAATAATTATACTCACAAACCATAGAGCAACATTATCTTCCATGCGAAGGTCCAGTTGAAATAAAATATGGATGAATAAAAATTTTAGTAAACTGCTTTCTTCGATAAGCACGATGTTATCGATTATAAAAAAAGAAAAGAACGTAAAAAAGATGAGAATAACACAAACAATAACAAGAGGTGTTTTGATGCAGGAAAAGAACTGGCTGATCTTCATTTTGATTTCAGGGCTATCGCTATTCTTCTTTTAATGTGGATAACTGGAATTCTACGATGCGTGTATGTTCAAATTCCAGCTTAATTCCTTCTTTATTGATTATCGTCTGTTCGCCACGAGCAAATGTTTCAATCCTGGAATTATCTATTCCCTGCTCTATTAAATAGTTTGAAACGGTCTGGGCACGATTCATAGAAAGCTCCATATTATGGTCAGGTGTTCCCTGCTCATCTGCAAATCCATTAACCGTGATAATAAGCTCGGGATGGTTCTGAAGCTGTGTTATTAGTGCGTTTAGTTTGCATAACTCACTTTCCTTTAATTTATGTTGATCCAGCATAAAATAAATAGTTGGAAGTACAAAAGGAATTTCGTGAATGATCATCTTTTCCAAGATAACGGTATCTGTTTTTGCCAATTGTGTTTTTATTTCTGCTTTTTCTTCTAATTCGATATTTGTTTTGGATTTTGGTTGATGATCCATATAGATCGTCATCTTTTTGGGAATGGGAGGAATGGTAAGATAGATATTCTGGGGGAATTGATTTGGATAGATCGGCTCTGCTTTTATATTTATCTTTCGCTCTTTTGCAAACCAGATATCTGTTTTCAAAGGAGATTTACCAAGATACTCACCGTTCAGGAACAATCTTGCTTTTGTAGGTTCTGTTTTTATCAATACTCGTTTATATTCCAGTCCTTTTTCTTTGGGTGCGATATTCTTTACTTTAACGCAGTTGGAAATAAAAATGATCAGCAGCAATATGGGAATAATTTTTATAAGTTTCATAGTATATTCTCCATCAAAAAATACATATGGCAGAATAGTTCTGATAAATTAGGCGTCCAGATTTTTTTATACTTTTTTATTTATGAATTAACATAGCATGTAAACTACACAGACTCAAAGGCACAAAGGGAAGAAAATTGCTTTTTTTGTAACAGAAACAAATGGATTTCTGCTTACATCAAAACAGGATGCTATACAGAGAACAATCCAGCAGTTGCCGGATCAGGAAGATAAAAAACACTCGATTTCACAGAACTAATTTATTTGTAAAATTGTTTAAAATAATCTTGACTATTAAAGAAGATCATAGAAATTAAAAAACTGAATAACGAGAAATCGAGGAATCCAATGAAACGGTTTATAATAATATTACTAAGTGATCCCATATTTATTTTCAAGTTCATATATTACAATTTTCTTACTTTATATTATAAGGTTAAAGGAAAAAGAACAATAGTTTACAACCTGCACCACGATTACTTCTTCGATATTTTCGAATCGGTTTATAAAGAACTTTGTAAAAGCAGAAAAATTATTATCTACTTTTCTTATAACAAAAAAGATCCTCAACTCCATGAATATCTTTCAAAGCATATCGCAGAAAAATTCATTCTGCCGAACACAATTACTCCCTTCATTAATTTCGATCTGTTCATCTGTCCGGAAGTAACCGGTCCCGATTTTCCAATTTCCTTTCTCAAAACAAAAACAATAGAAATATATCACGGTTCCGGAACATATAATCTTTATGAGAAAATTGATGTTCTAAACCGATTTGATATACATTTTGCCATTGGTAATCAATTCAATGAATTCATCGAATTTGCTTACAGAGATAAAAAAAAGAAACCGAAGATATATAATGTCGGCTATCCCAAACTAGATGTACTTCTCAGCGATGACCCGCTTTCAAAAGAGCTTTCCGAACTTTATGGTCTTGGAAAGATTCCTGTGATATTATATGCTCCGCATTGGAATGAACATAGTTCCATTCACAGGTTTGGTGAATCTCTGATAGAAGAACTGGCTGAGATGGACATTAAAATATTGATAAAACCGCATAATTACCTGTTCGTTAAATACGAAGAAGATAACTGGTATGAAAGGTTGAAGAAACTTGAGAAAGAACATAAAAATATCGTTTTTGTTTCAAGATCAAATACTCAGGAACTTTATCCGCTTGCCGACATCATGATTACAGATACCGGCACTACTGCTGCTCTGGAATTCAGCATTCTAAAGAAACCTTTGTTCATTTATTGTGTAGAAAAATGGTTTGAAAACAATAACCATGTCGATGTAGAAAGAGAGTTATGCCGAACTTCGTTCTGTTATCATAACCTTGATGAACTGAAAAAAGAAATTGAGAATATCCTGAACAAAAGCAGTTCGATGAAAGAAAAGCTTACTATCCAGAGAAGAAATCAGGAAAAGCTTATCGAAAATTTTCTTTATCATCCGGGTAATGCAACCGGTGAAGCTGTGAAAGCCATTTTAAAAGAATCGGGGATATAATTTTTACTTAAAACAAAATCATAATGGGGGAGAAGTGAAAAGATTTATTTTTATGCTTCTAAAAAATCCGCTTCAGATATTCAAGCTTATTTATTATTACTTTGTAATAAGAAATGCAAAAAGAAAGGGAATAAGAACAATTGTCTTCAATCTGCATCACGACTACTTTTATGACATTCTATATCCTGTTTATAAAAGATTGAAACAACATAAAAACATACGAATATATTTTGCATATCTGCATAAGAAAAAACCGCTAATCGAATACCTTGAAAAAAGAATAGAAAAAAAACTGCTTATCTCCAATCGGATTTCTCCGTTCATTAATTTCGATCTTTTTATCTGTCCGGAGATCACAGGTCCGGATTTTCCGGTTTCATTCCTTAAAACAAAAACAATAGAAGTATATCATGGAAATGGTATATCTGCATTTTATGAAAAAAAAGATGTTCTCAACAGATTTGATGTTCATTTTACCGTGGGACCAAAATTCAACGAATTTCTGGATTTTGCATACAAAGATAAGACGCAGAAACCCACTATTTACAACGTGGGATACCCCAAACTCGATATTCTGCTGCAGGAATATCTTCTAACAAAAAGATTAGAAAAGGAATACAAAACGAAAAATAAATTTACCATTCTCCATGCACCGCATTGGAATCCTTTTGGTTCTTTGCATGCATTTGGAGTTGCGATCATCGAAATGCTGGCTTCTTTTGATGTTCAACTATTGATAAAACCCCATCATTATCTTTATGCTCAATACCCGGAAATGGATTGGAAAGGAAAATTAGAAGAACTTGAAAATAGATTTGATAATATTGTAATTATAAAACGTCCGAATACCCAGGAAGTCTATCCTCTTGCCGATGTGATGATTAGCGATACGGGTACTTCCGCTCCGTTTGAATACAGTCTGTTGAAACGACCTCTATTTATCTTTTGTAACGAAGACTGGTTCGAAGGTGAGCAACATGCTTATGAAGAAAGAAGAATTTGCGAAACTTCAATCTGCTTCAAGAAATTAGATGAATTGAAAAAATATATTCAGCAGCTTTTAACGGGTTCGCCGGAAATGAAAAAACTTATTGAAGAACAGAAAAAGAAACAGGAGAAACTGATCTCCGATCTGTTGTATAACCCGGGAACAGCAGCAGAAAGATCATATCAAGCTGTATTAAAAGAATTGGGATTGTAAAATTTAACCACCGAGATTAATACGCCTTTGGCGTAACAATGATAAACAGTATATCCCAAAGTGTAAGAATTTAAAATCAGAGATATTAACCTTCCGAAAGATGAGCCTTTTCTAAGGTTATCAACACTATTTCCGGCGGACAGAAGAAACGTACCGGAACCATGCTGGACCCAACTCCTTTTGAGGTGTAACCCTTCAAGGCATTAAAAGACCATTTCCCGGATATAAAGTTGCTTGAAACAGGAGCTTCTTTTATAATTGGTATTCCTCCCGGCAAACAGACCTGTCCTCCATGTGTGTGTCCTGCAAGATACAAAGAATAATCTTTTGATTCTGCTTCTTTATAAAATTCGGGTGAGTGAGAAAGTAATATTTTAAATTCTTTTTCGGGGATTTCTTTTTCTGCTTCCGGAAGATCTGCCGCTCCAAAATAATGTCCGTCATCGATCCCGACAAGGTAAATGCAATCTTCCTTTTTTTCTATTCGGAAGTTATCATTGATAAGCATATGAACATTATTCTCATCAAGGAATTCTGCGATCTCATACTGGTCATGATTTCCAAGGATACCATAAACGGGGGATTTTTTAATTAATATCGGAAGAAGCTGTTTTAATTTTTCTATTGCAATAAGCGGATTCCCGCGTGAGCGGAATCTATAATCTCCACCAAGCACACAAATATCATATTCCAGTTTGGAAACCTGCTTTTCGATGATCTTGTGAAGTGAATGTATGCAGTCGATGTGCTCCTGTAGCCGTCGAATTTGTCCGGAAGGTTGGGAAAATCAAATGTTGCTTTTCTTAATTTGATATTCTTTGCATTTTTTAATCCGATCTTTGAAAGAAAGGTATATTTGAAAATCAGCTTTATCATTGTTCCCAGCCAGTTGATATTTTCGATGTGGAACTTCTTCTTAGTATTCGTTGTAAATACTTTTAACTGGTTGGAAATTTCTCCGATCTTACGATTTCTATTTATTGGTTTCATGGCTGGATATAAATATGATCTTCGTTTATTGTTCCCTCGATAAGTTGAAACCAATCCTGGTAATTTGATCCTGAACTTTCTGCCCAGAATTGAAAAACCAGATATCCCCACGTGATCTGAGACCTTTCGATAGGATAGTTCCAATTTTCAGTAATATCGATGGCCCAAGGTAAGTTATCCACGGTTTTGTAATATCGTCCCGAAGCAGGATTGGAATCGTCATCTTCTGTTTGGAAATATGATATATCAGCCAGGTCTGTTGGCGGATAATCCGGTAAATGTATTTCTTTATATATATTTCCATTTGCTCTGAGGAAAGGGTTGTAGGGAGGAAGGTAATCCAGGTTGGAAAGATTGAGTCCGCTATTCAGATATATCTTGAAATGAATGGTAACAGGATCGTAATATGGATATTGCAGGTCGGTATTTACGAAACCTTCACCCGGGGGATCGATAATATCATAAGCATCTTCAAATACTCTTACAATTGCCTGCTCGCCAGCAGATTCAACATCGACCCAGCTATCTCCTTCCCAGCTTTCAATTTCGCTGTAGGAAAAAGGCAGTTCTATTGCAAAGCCGTTGTGATATGATGCACCAATAGCACGAAGTATGATGTTTGCTTCAACATCAAAAAGTTTATTTTGCGGATCATGAACATTCCTGAAATTGTAATCTACTACCAGGTCGTTCATGTCGAAATCACCCTGCTTGGGCCAATAATCTTCAAATCCGAGTGTGCCGTATGAATTTTCTGCCGGATAAAAGTTATCAAATGCTCTTGCGGGATCATCCGGATAATCGTCGTATATATTGGAAATGCCGTCAGCATCATCGTCTTCTTCAATATCCATCGGATTTATATTTTCAGTATTAACCGCTTCTACTGGGTCTGCAGTAACATAGAAAACAGCATCGTTAAAATCATTATCTCCATATGGACGATGCAGGTCTTCAAAAGCAAGTAATATTTTATCTTCCTGATCGTCATATAAAAGAACCGTATGCTGATGATATTCCGGATGATTCGCATGTTCGGGATTGTATTCGGAATTTGAATAATATCTTGTTCTATCGGGATTCACACCTGAACCAGTCCAACCTTTTGTTACCAGGAACCATCCTATTACGGTACCTTCGGGGAATTCTCCCAGATAAAGTTTATCACCCGGAGCCAATCCGCCGCCACCATAATATAGGGATGCATTTGGAAAGATGATGGTATGAATTAGTGAATCCGGTGTTTCGGGAGGTCCATCATTTATATTATAAGTGTAAAAACCCAGACTGTTTTTATACCATGCTCCTTCATGAACGAATGTAACATAAACATTGGCATTTTCTTCCAGGATAATATTCAGAACGCTTCCTTCCAGCAGGTAATCGGGATGATAGGTAGGAACTGGAAGATTTTCCGGTAGAGAAGCATTGACTCTGGCAAGAAAATCTCCGGAGACTAAATCATATTGCAAACCTTCCGGAACGCCATTCTCATCAAACGCAGTGAGATATACAAAATCATCATCTCTGGGAAAATTGCTGCCGCCGGATCTCCCACGATCTACAGCTCCTCCAAACTGGTAAGTAACGGCATTATTAGAGATCGGCAAGGTCATTGTTGTCATGAAACCAATAATTGTAAGAGAATCGATGTAGGTGGTAACAATAACTTTCTGCGAAAAAATACCTGTGAAGGTTGCACCCTGAGCGAGCAGGTTATCATTTTCGGTAGGGTCTCCTTTGTAAACGGCAAAATGAATTCCGTCTACGGGATCATTATCCCGAGTAAAAACGGAGATATTTACATTTACATCCTGTGAAGTTCTAAAACTGAAATCGTCAGAAATATCGAGATCTTCCATATCAACCTCTTTAAAAAGGTCACTCGATTCTTCTGAACAACTTAGAAGTAATAAAGTTATTACTAATATCAATAAAAGATTTTTCATGTTTCCTCCTACATTACCTTCCTCCCGCAAGCTTGCGGGACTTCACTTTTTCTTATATTCAAGATTCGGAAGGTTACTTTGTATTTTTCTGAACGCCGTGAA
>JAIORR010000340.1 GCA_021108055.1 Candidatus Cloacimonadota bacterium | reverse complement strand
CGCTTTTTTCTGTACTTTTCAATATCTCATCGATCATCTTCATATCGTTCGATTTCCTGAATAACCGGATGGCGCTGCTGATTATAGAAAGATTATTTGTAAGATCGTGCTGAAGTATTTTATTTATCAGGTTTATGTGTTCTTCATGGATTTCCAGTTCCTTATTTTTCTTTTGAATATATTCATTTGCTTTAGCTAACTCTATGTTTTTTAATCTAAATATTTCAGCTTCCTTTTCCTTTTTTTCAGTTTCATATTTTGTCTGCATTTCAGCTATTTTTTTGGTGCTTTCTTCCGTAAAAATACTGTCTTTTACTTCCGAATAGAGTTTGAAATATTCCAATGCTCTCTTATGATCATTCTTTAAAGAATATAATTCGGAAAGATATTGATAACTCCTTTGAATCATATCTTTTGATTTAATCTCTTTAGCTAATTTCATACTACGTTCAAGATAGAAAGACGCTTTTTCTAAATTTTTCTGTTGTAAATAAACACTTCCAATAGCATTTAAAGTGATTGTAAGACTATATTTTTCGCTAAGTTTTTCATATAATTGCAACGCTTTAAGAAAAAAATCCAAGGCTTTATCATAATTAGTTAAACTATAATAAATCTCCCCAATATTACTTAACGTACCGGCAATGTGTTTTTTATCCCCTATTTCTTCCATTATCTTTAATGATTCTAAAATATTTTCCAATGCCTTATCGTATTTTCCCAAACTTCCATAAACAGTTCCAATATTATTTAAAGACTTTGCACTACCTCTTTTATCTCCAATCTCTTTTTGGATAAATAATGATTTCTTATAATATTCTAAAGCTTTATCTTTATTACCTATACTCCAATAAATATTTCCAACGTTACCTAAGGAACCGGCAATACTTTTTTTGTTACCAGTCTTTTCTATTACTTTTAGGGATTTTAAGAAGTATTCCAAGGACTTATCGAAGTTACTTAAATAAAAATTTCCTGTTCCAATGTTCGTTAAAGCTTGTGTTTCCCCTTCAATATAACTTATTTCTTGTGATAGTTCTAAAGCCTGATTACCGTATTCTATTACTTTCTCTGGGGATGTTCCCAAATAAGCTCTTGCCAGTTCATTAAGGATTTCCACCTTTTCTTTTCCATTCTTCTTGCATTCAGCCAATTTCTTTTCGATAGTTTTTATATTCTCCACTACCATCTCCCGATCTTAAAGGAATAATAAATTTGATTTTTTTACAACGTTGCACAATTTATTGATATTAAAAAACTAAGCAAGTTATTTTTATTGGGAAAAGATTATTTACTAATTAAAATGTTTTTTTTATTATCGTGATTCAGGAATATTATTCCTTTATATTTTTCTACTTCTTGAAGTATTTTCTTTTTTGCCCTGAATGTATCTTTCCTGCAGATATCATAAGCAGAAGTAACAGATAAATGTCTGTGAGCTTCCTGCGGAATAATATCTCCGGGAAAGTAACCGAGCTCGCCATTACTTTCGATACGCACAATTTGCATTCCTTCGGAATGTCCTCCGGTTAACTCCAGAGTAATTTCATCTGTTAATCGATGATTGCCATCCACAAGCCTATAATTTCCGGTTTCTTCTAATAACTTCAGGTCTTCTTCAAAATTATAAGAAGCTTTATTGAGTTCATCCGGTTTTTTAGCAGTTTCCCATTCTCTTTTTTGAATGATGTGGATTGCATTTGGAAAAGTAAGTTCTTTCCTGCCATCGATTAGAGAAGTAACCCCGCCGGCATGATCAAAATGAAGGTGTGTGAGAACCACAAAATTTATATCTTCTCTTGCTATACTTAATTTAGAGAGATTCTGTAGTAAAACAAATTCCGATGGATTGAATATTTTCTTTATTTTGTCTGAAATCTTGTTTCCGATTCCTGTATCTATCAGGATATTTTTCCCTTCTGTTCGGATCAGAAGTAGATTAAGAGCTAATTTTATCCTGTTCTTTTCGTCGGTTTCTAAAAATTTTTCCCAGATCGCTTTTGGAAGTACGCCCATTGCCGCTCCACCGTCTCCCCACCAGGTTCCGGCAGATACAACATGACATTTGATGTCTCCAATTACGATCTTGTTGATTTCTGTTTCCTCGGTTTATTTGTGACAGCAGAAGCAGGAAGAATAACCACCCTTTTAAAGTCACCTTCGCCAAGCGTCATTGTCCGTAACGACTTATCTTTTTCGATGAATTTATGAACTATTCTTCGGTTGGCAGCATTTAGCGGCTCGATGGTAATACTCTTTCCAACTTTTTTAACCTTACCCGAAATCGATCTGACTTTTTCTATCAGAGCTTCTTCTCTTCTTTTTCGATATCCATCAACATCTATCCGTATCTTGATCTGCTTTTTCTCATATTTATTGATCATCTGATTTATCAGGTGCTGAAGGCTATCTAATAACCTGGCTTCCTTTCCGATAACAAAGCCGGGTTCTTCTGCTCCAATGATTTCAACTAAATAAATGTTATCTTTGTGATCTATGTTTATTCGACTATATTTTATATCGATCCCTTTTAAAATACCCTCTGTGAATTCATTTATCTTTTCCGTTGTCTTTTCCGAAATACCAGACATCGTGAATTGTATCTTTGTTGGTTTTGAACCAAATATATTAAAAAATCCCTTTGAGCCTTCTTCTATAACTTCAAATTTAAAATCTTTCAGCTTTAAATTAAATTCGTTCATAAATGATGTAATTACGGATGAAGTAGATTTACCTTCTCTCAATATCGTGCGCATATTTATTCCTTATTGAATTTTTTTTTAATAATATACTGTTGGATAGAACCAATAATCGAGAACATTGTCCAATATAGAACAAGCCCCGAAGATAATGATTTGAAAATAAAGAACATCATTATCGGCATGAAGTACATCATCATTTTCTGGCTTTGCTGGGCAGCTTTTTGTTTTTCATCCATTTCTTCCAAAGATTGTTTCGATGGTGACATAAGTTTTTGCTGAACGAACATGAACACAGCCATCAAGATAGGCAGGAGCCATATTGGATCTGGTTCCGAAAGATCCGGAAGCCAGAAAAAACTTGTCTGCCGGAGGTCGATGGAATAGCGAAGAATAGGATAGAGAGCAAACAATATTGGCATCTGTAATAACATAGGAAGGCAACCACCAAGCGGATTCACACCGTGTTCCTTATAAAGTTTTTTCAGTTCAGCATTCATTTTCTGCGGCTCAGATTTATATTTTTGTTGAATCTCTTTCATAAGCGGATTGATCTTCTGCATCTTTGTGCTGGATTCAAAACTTTTGTGAGTAAGAGGATAAAGAATTATCTTCAAAATAACTGAAAAAATTATTATGCAAAATCCCCAGCTCGGGATAAAACTATTCAGGAATTTTAAAAAAGCCACAAAAATTTTGCTTATCCACTGCAGAAATTTAGGACCCATATCAACTACATTTTCAATCCCGTTTCCATAGGTTTTCAGATTTTCATAATCGAGTGGACCAAAATACATTGCATAATTATGCTCTATGTTCGCCCTATTTAATACGATCGATAATTTTTCGGCAGGACTGTCATTATTTTTAAATGCAAGGAGTTTATTAATATTGACAAGTTCGTCCGGCATAATAGCCATCACAAAGTATTTTGATTTCACTGCGGTCCAGCCGATGATCCCGGTAGCTTCCCTGTTCTCTTTAAGTTTTGAAAGACTGTATTTTGTAATGATGTTATCGACCAATCCAACCACTTTATATTCGCGAGATTTCATTTTGAGGTACTCTTCCGTATCTGCAATACCACTGTCGATATTTAGATTATAGCCGGAAAGTTCATCATAGCCGGTAATTTTTAGATTGAAGTTAACTCCATAGTTATCTGTTAATTCAAATATTTTTTCGACCATTCCTCTTTCGGTTTGAGAAATGAAAATTATTTTTTTCGAATCTTCCAGAACAGAATATTGAAAACCAGTATTACTAAGATTTGCAATACTTCCTGAATTCATCACAAGCTCTGTGTTCAATATAAATTCGTTTTCAGGAATGAGTTCAACCGGAGCTATTTTGTCTTTTAAGAAATAATTTTTTAGCTGTATTGAATTGATCACAGCACCAAGATTGCTGAAAGTTAATTTAATATATTCGTTTTCAAGAACAATATTATTTATGATCTCAATATTGTTTTCAGGTTCGATTACATTTTGTTCATACGAATCGTTGGATAATTCATTGTTAATAGATTCTTTGATCTTTTCTATCTTTTCTGTTTTTTCAATTTCCTGTTTTTGTTCGGCGGGTATTTGTGTTTTCTTGTTTTTCCAGATAAATTCGCTGCTGATCCAGAATACAACAAGGATCAATAATACAGCGAGCAAAGTTCGTTTTTCCATAAATTCTCCTTAAGGTAGGGGGTCATGACCACCCGAATGGAAAGGATGGCATTTTAAAATTCTGACAATAGATAATTTCAATGCTTTGAAAAAGGAATACTTCTGAAATGCCTGCTGGGAATATTGACTGCAAGTAGGCGTAAAGCGGCAGGAGGGCGGCAGAAATATCGAAATAAATCTTCTGTAAAAGCCGATAATAAGAAGAACCGGTTTATTAAAAAACTTCATACGAGTCTACGTTCCAAATAACATTGTCAGGTCTTTTTTTATTTCTTGCCATGCAGCATTCCCGGCAACAGATCTTGCTATAATAATTATTTTTTCATTTGTCGGATGAATATTAATATTTTCTCGGAGAAAAGCCTTTATTCTTCTTTTTAACTTATTTCTGATAACAGCTTTTCCGACTTTTTTACTTACAACGATTCCAACAGCCAATATGTCTTCAGAGATTTTTTTTTTAAGAAAAATAAAAAGATCGCCTTCAGATTTTGTATTATTATTATATATTTCCAGATATTCTCTTGTCGAGGTAATGAATCTCATTTAATCGCTAACTGTAAGCTGTGTTCTTCCTTTTGCTCTTCTTCTTGCCAGTACTTTCCGTCCGGCTTTAGTAGCCATTCTCAAGCGGAATCCGTGTTTGTTTCTCCTCTTTCTATTATGAGGTTGATAAGTCCTTTTCATTCAAGTCTCCTTCCAGATAAAATCATCTATTTATTTCATAACTTACTATTCTATGCCTTGTTATAAAGGCTGGAACAAACTGAAATAGGCAATCCTGCTGTCAAGAAAATTGTACGATTTTATATAAAGAAAGAAACCGGATTGTAAAAAATATTTGTTTGATCTCATTTTCTAATAAAAAAAAACGATATTATTGATTACTATTTTTAAATGAAATCCTAATTCTGCTTGACTGGTAAAGCTATGTTCAAAAATTCAAAAACTTATGAATATCTTTTACAAAAGAATAAGTTCTATTATTGATAGATCTGATTTTATCATACAGTTTGATGCATCGGTTAAGGAACAAAAAACGAAAGTTTTGTTTTATAATCTGAACCGTTCGACAAAATCGATGCTGATAGCGAGAGCATTCAAAGAAACAGGGAAGAACATCATCTTCGTTACTTCCGATGATAAACTTGCCGAGGATTATCTGGAAGACTTCGATCTTCTGGTGGGTAAAGAATCTGCTCATTTCCTGCCGGATTACGAAGTGCTTCCCTACGAACAGCGTTCTCCTCATTACATGATCCGTGCTCAAAGGATCGAGACCCTGACTGCTGCTATATCAAAAAAACCATCTATTTTCAGTGTTTCTATTCGAGCACTTCTCAGGAAAATCTCTTCTTCCGAAATATTCAAAAAAAATATCATTACATTAAGTAAGCACAGCGAATACAACCCCGACCTCCTTATTTCCAATCTTGTAGGAATGGGATACGAAACCCAGTTCCAGGTTTCCAAAGTGGGAGAAGTTGCCCGTCGTGGCGGGATCATCGATGTTTTTGGACCCAATTCCATCAAGCCTCTCCGCATAGAATTCTTCGGAGATGAAATCGAATCTATCAGAGTATTTTCTATCAGTTCTCAGCGATCTACAGGCGAAGAATTGAATACGATCACACTTATTCCTTCCCGCGAATTTTCTCTTCATGATATTGATGCTGATGAAAAGTTGTGGGAAAGAATCCATAAAGACGGTTTTTATGATGGCATCGAGCTTGATGCAGCCCTTCTTCTTCCTAAAGTAGAAACTTTCCTTGAATATTTTATACGGAATGAATGCATTATTTTCTGGGATGAGTTCCAGTTTTTTGATTCTTACTTTAATGAAGTTCTGGAAGAAACGACCGAACTTTTTCAAAAGATCAAAACAAAATACACAAAGCGAATTATTCCGAAACCTAAAGATATTTTTGAGAATGAGAAATTTGTGAAAAGCATTTTCAGGAATTACACAAATTTTTTCCTCTCGAATTCTTTTCAGGAATTTAAAGATATTTCTACAAAAATAGAAGCCCCTGTTATTTCTCAATCCAGTATACACGCAGATCTGAAATTTTTAGAAAAAGAATTGAAAGAAAAACTACACAAAGGTTACAGGATATTCATCCAGTCCGATAATAAAAGTCAGAGTAAACGGATGCAGGAATTACTGCCGGATCTCGAAGAACAGATCGATTTTTCAATTGGAGTTTTTCAGAATGGTTTCAACCTTACAGATGCAAAATTATCTATTTATACGGATCATGAAATTTTCAGCCGTTACAAACGTAAAAGGCGTCAAGCTCAGTTTTCCAGAGAAGAAGCTCTCGTAGATTATGAATCTCTTAAACCCGGAGATTATGTTGTTCACATAGATCACGGAGTGGGGATATATTCGGGCCTTAAAAAGCTCATCTTGGAAGGAAGCAATATTGAGTGTTTAACCTTAAGATATTCCGGAAATGATATTGTTTATGTTCCTACTTTCCAACTAACTCTGGTTTCTAAATTCGTTTCTGAAGAAGGAATCACCCCTACGATCCATAAGCTGGGAAGCAAAAAATGGGAACAAACCAGGAACAGGGCAAAGAAACAGATCGAACTCGTAGCCAGAGACCTCATCAAACTTTATGCAGAGAGAAAAATAAAAAAAGGGATTTCATTCGACCCCGACACCACCTGGCAGGTAGAAATGGAAGATTCCTTCATCTATGAGGATACTCCCGATCAGGAAACTGCTATAAAAGAAATAAAAGCTGATATGGAAATGAATTCCTCGATGGAACGGCTTCTTTGCGGTGATGTTGGATTTGGTAAAACAGAAGTTGCCATTCGGGCTGCTTTTAAATCTGTGATGAGCGGCTGGCAGGTTGCCGTACTGGTTCCCACAACCTTGCTTGCAGAACAGCATTATCATGTTTTTAAAGAAAGGCTGGCTCAATATCCAGTTAAAATTGCCATGTTCAGCAGATTCCGTTCCCGTACAAATCTCAAAAAAGATGTTAATCTGCTGTTCACCGGTGAGATCGACATCGCCATCGGGACACACAGACTCCTTTCAAAAGATATTAAATACAAAAAACTCGGACTGCTGATCATCGATGAAGAACACCGCTTTGGAGTGCGGCATAAAGACAAACTCCGCCAGATCAAATCTGATGTTGATACGCTTTATATGAGTGCAACACCAATTCCCCGCACAATGTATATGGCACTTTCCAAATTGAAGGAGCTCTCTCTCATCAGAACTTCTCCCAAAGCAAGACTTCCAATCAGAACGGCTATCGTTCCCTTCGACAAAGAAATCATAAAAGATGCGATAAACCGGGAGGTTGACCGTGGTGGACAGGTCTTCTTTGTTCATAACCGGGTTCAAACTATCGAAAGCATTACGTCCGAATTGCGTAAACTTCTTCCCACCGTAAGCTTTGCAATCGGTCACGGTCAATTACCCGAAAAGCAATTAGAATCTGTTACGCTCGATTTTGCACACCATAAATTCGATGTTCTGGTAGCAACCACCATCATCGAATCCGGCATCGATATTCCCAATGCAAACACGATCATCGTGAACAGAGCAGATATGTTCGGTTTATCACAATTATACCAGATCAGAGGACGTGTGGGCAGAAGCAATCGCAAAGCTTATGCTTATTTGATCATCCCATCGAAACTCCACGATGAAGCACGGAAAAGGCTGGAAACTTTAACCGAATATGAATCACTCGGAAGCGGTTACCAGATCGCAATGCGGGATATGGAACTACGAGGTGCAGGAACGCTTTTGGGAACAAAACAAAGCGGAATCATCAATTCTATTGGATTTAATTATTATAACAGGTTGTTAGAGCAGACGATTGAGAGTATTCACTCTAAAAAACCTGAAGAATTCCAGGTAGAAAAAGATATGCATTTGAGTAATCGCATTCGAATAGATTGTGACTATTACCTGCCGGAAAATTACATCCCAAACGAGAAAGACAGGTTGGAAATTTATAGGAAAATGCTGGCTTTTGAGAAATCCGAACAGTTTGATGACTTGAAAACCGAACTTGCCGACAGATTCGGAAATATTCCAAAGCAGGCAGAGAACGCAATTCTTTTCTTCCAATTGAAAATGTTAGCACATCAAAACAATTTGAACTCTCTCGCTATGACAAAAGGAAACCTTACTATAGAATTCGATAACAAGAGATTACCCTCAAGAAAGAGCATCAGTTCTCTTGTAGAGCATTTTGCTCTTCCTATAAGATTTGATACAACAAGAAATTTCAAAATTATATTTGATCTTCGAGAAGATGAAAAGAAATCCGATCCGAAATTCCTTAAAAAAGGATTGGAAATATTACATTTCATATTAAAAAATAAATAGTTAACAAGTTAATTACCTGTTATGAAAAAATTGACAAAAAAGCCCTGTTTTAGATTTTTTCCTTCTTTTAGCAAGGAGGAGATGTGTTTAATATAAAAAGACTTATAGTGCTGACAATAATTCTATTGTCATTTTGTTCGTTATTTTCCCAATCAATTGAACAATTAAAAAGTGTAAATGTGCTTTATAACGTTTCTGTTATAGGAGCGGTCAGGAATCCGGGAGTTTATATGGTTCCGCCTTCCTGCAGAGTATCACAGGCAATTAAGATGTCCAACATAATAAAAGACACCCTGAATGTACCAAAAAACTTTTTAGAATTACAGTCGTTGCGTAATATCGAGATTAAAAGAGGTGCTGAAAAGCAGCATATAGACCTGGAAAAATTTTTCGTTCTCGGTGATGAGGATAATAATCCTTACATTATGGATGGAGATATTATTATCGTTCAGCCTATTAACAGGATAGTTTCCATTTTTGGTGCTGTTGTCAAAGAAGGAGATTATGAACTTGCACCCGGAGATAAGGTTCTGGATATTATTCAACTGGCAATGGGACTTCGTGAAGATAGTGATCTGAAACAGGCGGAAATCATTCGTTTTGTAGAAAATAATATCGATGTTGAAGTTATTCCATTTAATCTCGATGAAATTTTAGAAAATCCTCAATGTGAGGCTAATCTTATATTGAAACCTGATGACAGAATATATATCCGTTCTATTCCAAAATTTCATCCGAAAAAATTCGTAACAATTACCGGAGAAATTAAGTATCCCGGAATATATTCTATAGAAAAAAACAAAACCACATTATGGAGTATTCTTAAAAAAGCAGGAGGTCCCACAGCAGATGCCTATCTTAAGAATGCCGTATTAAATAGAAAGAGCATCGAAGATATTATCGATCCCGAATTTGAACGATTGAAAAAGATGTCATCCAAAGATATGACGTATCTGGAATATAATTATTATAAAACTAAATCGAGACAGCAAAGAGGAAAATTTGCTGTAGATTTTAGTAAACTCTGGGAAGAAAATGACGAAAAATCTGATGTGCTCCTTAAGAATAATGATGCCATTCACATTCCGGATAAAACAGTTACAATAGCGATTTCCGGACAGGTAAAGAATCCCGGATTAATTCCGTTTATTCAGGAAAAAAATTATCTGTATTATGTTGAACAGGCTGGAGGTTTTTCTTGGAATGTTTCCAAAAGTAGGATACGGCTGATTCGTGCTTCAAATGGAGAATGGATAAAACCGAACAAAAATACGATAGTTGAAGTTGGTGATATGATCTTTGTGCCGGAAAAGCCAAAATTCAAAGGCTGGGAATTTGCTCTCGATGCACTGGATATTGTTTCCAAAATTGCAACTTTATACATTGTTCTTGATAGTATCATAAATAAATAATTGGAGAGATAATGAAAATATTAATTACCGGTGGGGCTGGTTTTATCGGTTCTCATCTCGCAGAAAAATTGCTGGAAGAAGGTCATGAAATATCCGTTATAGATAATCTTTCAACAGGAAAATATTCAAACATTATCCATCTTGTCAGGAATTCTAATTTCAGCTATACTATAGATTCTATCCTGAATCGTGATATTCTGAAAAAACTGATAAAAGATTGTGACCAGATATATCATATGGCAGCGGCAGTGGGCGTTAAATATATCATCGATAATCCGCTTCTTTCGTTGCAAACCAATATTGGCGGCACGGAAAATGTTCTGGAATTCGCAAATAAATTTAAGAAAAAAGTCCTTATTGCTTCAACTTCCGAGATCTACGGTAAAAGCGATAACATCCCATTTAAAGAAGAAGATGACAGACTTCTGGGTTCTACTCACATCTCCCGCTGGAGTTATAGTTCTGCAAAGGCAATCGATGAATTCCTTGCGCTGGCATATTATCGTGAGAAGAAGTTGCCTGTAATAATTGTAAGATGTTTCAATACGGTTGGTCCTCGTCAGACCGGACAGTATGGAATGGTTATCCCTAAATTCGTCAGGAATGCTCTTCTAAATCATCCTCTTACCATTTTCGGAGACGGCAATCAATCACGTTGTTTCTGCGATGTTGATGATGTTACGAACGGAATGATACAAATGATGAACAATAAAAAAGCCGAAGGCGAAATATTTAACATCGGAAGTGACAAAAGCATCACGATCACCGAGCTGGCAAAAAAGATCAAAGCAATGACACACAGCAGATCAAAAATTGATTATGTGAAATACGAAGATGCCTATGAAGAAGGCTTTGAAGATATGATACATAGAAAACCAGACCTTACGAAGGTAAAAAAATTGATCGATTTTAATCCCAAATATAACCTTGATAAAATACTGGAAAGAATAATAGCATATTTTGAAAAATAGGAGAAATTTTGAAAGTACCCTTATTAGACCTAAACGCGCAATATGAACCCATAATGAACGATATAAAAAATGAGATGGAAAAAGTATTTGCCACTCATGCCTATAAACTTGGTCCGCAGGTAAAAGAATTTGAAGAAGAAATTCAGAAATATTGCAGGGTAAAACATGCCATCGGTTGTGCTTCCGGAACAGATGCCCTTTTGCTTGCTCTTCTTGCTTTGGATATAAAAGATGATGACGAAGTTATCACAACACCTTTCACGTTCTTTGCAACTGCCGGAACTATTCATCGTGTAGGTGCAAAACCTGTTTTTGTAGATGTAAAACCGGATACGTTCAATATCGATCCCGATAAGATCGAAGCAGCCATTACTTCCAGAACAAAAGCAATAATTCCCGTTCATCTTTTCGGACAGCCGGCAGAAATGGATAAGATCATGGCTATCGCCAAAAAACATAACCTGAAAGTTATCGAAGATAATGCACAGGGAATCGGAGCGGAATTTGATAAAAAAACAGCCGGTTCTATCGGCGATATTGGAACGCTTTCCTTTTTCCCAAGCAAAAACCTGGGAGCAATGGGTGATGGCGGAATGTGTATTACGAACGATGACGAACTGGCGGCAAAACTTTTCCAGCTTCGCGTTCATGGAGAAAATCCACAGTATTACCATAAATGGGTAGGATTGAACAGCAGGCTCGATACAATTCAGGCTGCAGCTCTCCTTGTTAAATTGCGATCATTGGAAAAATGGTCGGAAGCACGAAGACAAAATGCAGAATACTATTACAAAAATATGAGTGACATTCCCGAAATACAACTTCCGGTAATACACAAAAAAGCAAAAACCATATTCAACCAATTTACAATTATCGCAGAAGACCGTGATAAACTTCTTTCCCATCTTCGTTCAAAGGGTGTTTCCTGTGCAATTTATTATCCTATGCCACTGCATCTTCAGGAGTGCTTTTCCTACCTTGAATACAAGGAAGGTGACTTCCCGATCGCAGAAGAAATGACAAAAAAGGTGCTGTCGATTCCGGTTTTCTCTGAGATAACAAAAGAACAGCAGGATTATGTGATCAAAATGATTCGAGAATTTTATAAATAGGAGTTCAAGAAAATGAATTTTATCGTCTGTATAAAACAAGTTCCCGATACCACGGACATCAAGATAGACCCCGATACAAACACACTCATCAGAGAAGGAGTGGAAAGCATAATCAATCCATTTGATCTTTACGCGATCGAAGAAGCCATCAGGCTGAAAGAAAAATACGGCGGGAAGATCACTGCCATCAGTATGGGACCGCCGCAGGTGGAAAGTGCTCTTCGTGAAGCTGTTGCGATCGGTGTGGATGAGATCATTCTTCTTACAGACCGCAAATTTGCCGGCGCAGATACCCTGGCAACCAGTTTAACCCTTGCCGAAGCAATTAAAAAAGTGGAAGAGTATAATATTATTCTTTTCGGACAGCAGGCTATCGATGGAGATACCGCCCAGGTGGGACCGGGTGTTGCAACTCACCTTGGACTTCCCCAGACATGTTTTGTAAGAAAGGTAGAAGATATCAAAAATGACAGGATCACGGTTCAAAGACTAATGGAAGACGGTTATGACAGAGTAGAAATGCCTTTGCCGGCGGTGATATCTGTTGTTAAAGAAATAAACATTCCCAGGCTGCCCTCTTTGCGTGGAAAAAGAAATGCAAAAAAGACTGAAATGAAAACATGGACAGCGAGTGATCTGGAGTTGGATGAAAACATTGTAGGATTGAACGGTTCTCCTACTCAAGTTATAAAGATATTTTCTCCCGACCTGAAAAAAAATGGTGAGAAATACGAACTTCCTTCTGAAGAACTTGTAGAAATATTATCTAACAAACTTAAAGAATTAGGAAAATAATCATAGAAACTAAATGTTTGCTGTTGAAATAAAAAAATAACTGCTAAAAAAATATTTACAATATTTTACAGAAGACACAAAACATTTGGGGAAATTGAAAAATTGGAGGTTCTGATGAAAAAAACAAATCTAATTAATTCAATAAGATTATTATTCTGTTTAACTTTCTTATTTATTCTTCGAACTAACTTAACAGCTCAGATAACTGTAGAGTTAACATATTTTGCAGTTAGTTTCTATGATTA
Organism: Candidatus Cloacimonadota bacterium; assembly: GCA_021108055.1. Classification (GTDB taxonomy): domain Bacteria; phylum Cloacimonadota; class Cloacimonadia; order Cloacimonadales; family TCS61; genus JACNIV01. Next base: position 8,799 of record JAIORR010000340.1, on the reverse strand, counting down.
TTTTCCAGAAGTCAGTTGGGGAACTCAAAGTGAAACAAATAATGCCGGTTGGAATATTTATCGTAGTGAAAACGGAAATATTCAAGATTCAATTCAAGTGAATCCTATTTTAATACCAGGAGCAGGAACTACAACCGAACCCACAGATTATGATTATATCGATAGATATCCTGTTTATCCCGAACAGACTTACTGGTATTGGTTAGAATCAATATCTGAATCCGGTGAAATAGAAATATTTGGTCCGATAACAATTGTTATTCCAGACGATATGCCTGTTGTAATTGTTAATTTTATAGCAGATTATTATGATGATCTTGTAATTATAGGTTGGTCAACAGAATTTGAATCAAGTATTTTGGGTTGGAAAATCTATAGGAGTGATAATGGAAATATAGAAGACATGATTAATATTTCTGAATTAATAGACGGTAATAATTGTCCGGCAGATTATGAATTTATTGATTATGATATTGAATTAAATCAAACATATTGGTATTGGCTTGAATGTATTTTTTTTGACGGTGATACAGCCCTTTTCGGTCCAATTTTTGTTTTTACAGGACAACTTTCTATTGATGAAGAATTATTAAAATCTCAGATTAATCTGTATCAAAACTATCCTAATCCATTTAATCCAGCGACAACGATATCCTTCTCAATTCCCGAAGAAAGTAAAGTTAATTTAATAGTCTATAATATTAAGGGTCAGAAAGTGAAAGAACTTGCTGCCAGTAAATTCGACAAAGGCAATCATTCTGTTATCTGGAATGGTATCGATGAATCCGGAAAATCGGTAAGTTCTGGAATTTATTTTTACAAACTTAGTGTAAATGGAAAAACTGAAGAAGTAAAAAAATGTTTGCTTTTAAAATAGAATCTTTTACCGACCCGAGTAAAATCTCGGGCTGGTTTTTATTTTTGATAAATGCTGTGGTGCACATAACCATATAACCAAAGGAAAAAATAGTGCTCAAATTTCCCGTTATCGATCCCACGATCCTGAAAATAGGAACATTGGAAATTCGATGGTATGGACTTTTTTATATCGTTGGATTCCTTATTGCCTACATTTTCTTAAGAAAGAATTATGCTCATAAAAACATCAAATTGAAAAAAGATGAATACGAAAGCCTGCTTTTCAACTTGATGCTGGGAGTCATTATCGGCGGAAGACTCGGCTATGTCATTTTTTATAATCTTGTGTTCTACCTTCATCACCCGCTTCAAATTTTCGTCGTCTGGCAGGGTGGAATGTCTTTTCATGGTGGAGCTTTAGGTGTAATTTTATTCGGATATCTTTTCAGCAGAAAATATAAATACAACTTTTATCAACTGGCAGACCCGATAATGCCGCTGGTTTCTATCGGATTATTCTTTGGCAGGATAGGAAATTTCATAAATGCCGAACTTTATGGAAGGATCACAGATAAACCGTGGGGAATGAAATTTCCAATTTATGATCATCTCGGGAAAATAAGCGATTATACAAAACCCCGTCACCCTTCTCAGCTTTACGAAGCATTTATGGAAGGAATACTTTTGTTTTTAATAACATATTTTCTATTTAGAAAAGTCAAGAAACCCGGTGTTGTTTTCTGGAGTTGGATCGGTCTTTATGGTTTGTTCAGATTTCTTATAGAATTTGTGCGGGAACCGGACGCTCATTTTGGCTACCTGATCGGATTTATGACGATGGGACAGATATTATGTTCGATAATGGCAGCAGGAAGCATCATTGCCCTGATTGTGCTTCTAAAGAAAAAATGAATTTCTATATTATGAAAAAACTTATTATTTTTCTAACTCTTATTTCCATTTTAACGAGTTGTTCAATCATGCTCAAACCGGATAGTTTACAAAAAGAGAAACTGCTTTTCAAGCATCTTAAAAGCTGGGACGAATTCCGGATAGAAGGTATAATCGAAGCTAATTACAAAAGCTTTGCTTTCCGGAAAAACATAATCATCAGAAAAAATACAGAAGCTTTCCGCATAGACATCTTTGATTCCGGTATCATGGGTTTGAAACCTTCACCTTTTATTTCTGCTTACATGGATTCCGTGTTTGTTCTTAGAATGCCCCAGGAATTTGAATTCATCGAGGCAGATGATCTTATGTTCAAAAAGATTTCTATTATCTTTGATCTTGAAAAAATATATGATGAAAAAGATCAGATAATAAAAAACGGATCATTGGTTATCGGAGATTCGGAAATATTTTTTTCCAAAAAGATGAAGATCCGGAAGATCGCTTTCCCGCAGATGCAGATAAATTTCCATTATAACGATGAATTAGAATTTATGTCCATTGAACAAAATAATAAAGAAATAGCAAATATTCAAATTGACAAAATAACCCACGAAAACATAAGAATACAAAAGCCGGATTAATTCAGCATGGCTTTCCGCTGGAAGTTTTTAGAGAGGTTATCATGATAAAAAGATATACGCGTGAAGAGATGGCAAAAATTTGGGAATTGCAAAACCGCTTTCAATGTATGCTGGATGTAGAAATTGCTGCCTGCAAAGCTATGAACGAACTTGGAATAATTCCCGATGATGACTTGAAAAATATAGACGAAAAAGCTGATTTTGATGTCGAGCGAATTGCCGAGATCGAGGTTACTACCAAACATGATGTGATAGCTTTTCTTACTAATATTGCTGAATATGTGGGACCGTCCTCCCGATGGATCCACCTGGGAATGACTTCTTCCGATGTACTCGATACAGCTACTTCTATGCAATTGAAACAGGCTGGCGAATTGATCCTGCGTGATCTTGAAAAATTTTCTGAAATATTAAAAATCAAAGCCCGTGAATACAAACAGACTCTATGTATTGGAAGGTCGCACGGCATTCATGCAGAGCCTACAAGTTTCGGATTGAAGTTCGCTCTCTGGTTCGATGAAATGCAGCGAAACATAAAGCGGATGGAAGATTCCATCGAAATCGTTTCCATAGGACAGATATCCGGTGCTGTGGGAAATTATGCACATCTTTCTCCCCGCATCGAAGAAATTGCCTGCCAATACCTGGACCTTAAACCTGTTAATATTTCCACACAAATTATCCAACGTGACAGGATTTCACAATTCATGAATACAATAGCCATAATCGGATCCACAATAGAAAAGATCGCTCTGGAAATACGACATCTTCAAAGAACAGAAGTATTGGAAGTCGAGGAGAATTTTTCTAAAGGACAGAAAGGTTCCTCTGCAATGCCGCATAAACGCAACCCGATCGTCACCGAGCAGATGTGCGGACTTTCCCGCCTTTTACGAAGTAACGCAATGGCAGCCATGCAGAATAATTCGCTGTGGCATGAACGGGATATCAGTCATTCTTCAGTGGAGAGGATCATCCTGCCGGATTCTACGATCCTGATAAATTATATGTTGAATAAAATGATCCCGCTCATCGAGAATCTGCTTGTTTATCCCGATAATATGATGAAAAATCTGGAACTTACGAACGGGTTGATATTTTCACAGGTTATCCTGCTGGAACTGGCAAAGAAAGGAACTTCGCGAGAATTTGCCTATAGCATCGTTCAACGAAATGCAATGGAATGCTGGGAAACTAAACAGGATTTTAAAGAATTAATTATGCTCGATAATGACATTAGAGAATTTTTTTCGGACGAAGAGATCGAAGAATTCTTTTCTTATGAAAGATACTTGCAAAATGTTGATCACATTTTCGGGAAAGTGGGAATCTGATCTATGATAGAAAAATATAATCCAACGGAATATCTGATAAAACTCCAGAAAATAAAATACAGAGCATTGATATTTCCCATTGGAGTTATAATTATCAGCTTTGGAGTATATTACATTTTCCGGATAAATTTTATGAAATATTTTTCCATCGCAGGATTGATCGTTTACTTTTTTATCATAATGTTATTTCATGTGAAAAAAACTATTCCCCCGCAAACTGAAAATAATGTTGTACTTGCTCCGATATTCGGAAAAATATCAGAGATAAAAGATAGAAAGGTCAAAATAAAAAAAAGTTTATTCCAGCCTGCCGATATTCGGTGTGCTGAAAGTGGAAAAGAAATAAATATAACATCATCAAGAATATACTGGTTCGAAAAGAAGGCAGCACTTCAGGGAAAATTGATCGGAGTTATTCCGGCGAATGCAGAATGCATTTGTGAAATTCCGGATGAATTTGATATCGAAGTGAAAATAGGACAAAAAGTTGAAGCAGGAGAAACAATAATTGGCAGCAAAACTCGAAAAATTTAAAATATTAATCCCAAATTTATTTACTGCATTAAGTCTGGTTTCCGGGCTTTTTGCCTTGCAGTTCATATTTGAAGATAACTTTGTATTCTCTGCCTGGCTTATTGCTGTTTCCATGTTGTGCGATGGGCTGGATGGAAAACTTGCGCGGCTTTTAAATGCACAAAGCAAATTCGGAGCTACGTTCGATACCCTCTCCGATTTTTTTGCTTTCGGCATCGTTCCCGGCTTCCTTGCCTATAGATCATTATTACATCAAATTCATTATCTCGGAATTATAATTTCTGTTTTTTATGTTTTTGCCGGAGGATATCGTTTAGTCCGCTTCACACTAAAAAATGACGACACTATAAAAAAACATACATTCATTGGTTTACCCATTCCTGCTGCAGCCGGTATGATATCTTCCTATATTGTCTTTAATTTCTATTTACTGGAACAAACAGGTTCTGCCGAAATTTTGCTTTTAATAACTTTTATTTCTTCATTGCTTATGATAAGTAAGATAGAATATCTTCCCATCGAAAAAAGAAAAAAGCTTTCTAAGGAAGCAAAATTCTTTATCCTGCTGGCAGTTTTCAGCATCATTGCAGCACTGAAATTCTGGTATTTTGTCTTCCTCATCTGGGTATTGATCTATGTGCTTTATGGTATAATCCGGTCAATGGTTTTTACCTTTAAAAAAAGATAACTTTGTTGTTGAACTCAACCTAAAATCATTGTATTTGTTTTGTTGATAGTTTCTGGTTTTCTGAATTTATAATCGTCATTTAGCGATTCCCATATCTCACTTATGTTATTATATCCGAACTAAATACGACGGTCTGGTCTTTGAGTTCAAAAATAAATTTCTTGACGTACAAATATCGATCTTTAAAAAGAATCTTGAATTGTGTCTATAGAAACAAAAGATGTGTTAAGCAAGAACAGCTAATTGAACCTGGAGTGTATTATGCCAATTTTTAAGGATAATTATTTTACAAACGACAGTTATTCTCTCCGATCATCCCGTTTGGAAATAATGAAGAATTACATTGAATATTGGTCGATACCGTTATCGATCCCAAAGTCATTAGTCGGGTGGGGACTTTCTGCTTACGAAAAATGGCAGAAAGCAATTGAAGCAGTAAAAGAAAATAAGGGAAAAGCAAATATTTTTTTTGAAGAATTAAAAGATGCGGAAGAAAAGACATTCAAATATTACCTGAGATGCAAAAGACTTTTATTGAGTAAATTTTCCCAAAATAATTATAAATTGAAATCTTATGGAATAGACGGAAAATTTCCTCGTAATCGAGTAGAAAAGATCAAAGCTGTTGAAAAAGTAATTGAAGCAAACGGGCGAATGATAAAAAAAGGAGATTCTGATGTTTTACTGGAAGATTTTATCATAAAGCTTAATTCATTGCTCCAGACCTCTATGAATATCTTTGAGAAAACAAAAACAAAATCTGAAGATAAAACCGAGGTAGAGAAACAAGTCGAATTGTTCAAAGAAGATTCCAGAAAACTTCGCACGCTTTATGCCTGGGCTTTGATGACCCGGTCTCCGGAAGAGCCTTATCTTTTTCAGCTTGGTTTTGCTGTGAAACCTAAAAAATCCGTTCAGAAGGAAGAAGGAGTAAAAGAAAAAATATGAGTTTTTTTTCTTTATTCATTGAATTATTTTTTCCAAAGACCTGCATCGGATGTCATTCAAGGCTGGAAAACAACGAACACATTCTCTGCAAAGAATGCAAAGGATCACTCGAATTCCTGTCAGATGTCTGTGAGGTATGTGGTTCTATCAAGAAAAATGGAGTATGTAATGTTTGTGAGTCTGGTGAAATATCTTTCGATAAAGCTCGATCCGTATTTCATTTTAACAAAATAATTCACAACCTTATTCACGAGTTCAAGTATAATGAAATGAAAAAAGTTTCCAAATACCTGGGAAAATTAACAGAAGAATATCTAAATAAATTTCAGCCGTTCGAACATGTGGACATCATTACACCCATTCCGCTTCATAAAATAAAAAAACGCTCTCGCGGTTTTAATCAATCCGAATACCTGACCAGAGAAATTGCCGATCAGATGAAATGGGACCACATTCCAAATTTGATATTAAGAAAGAAATTTACCGAAACACAAACAAAACTAACCAAAAAGCAAAGACGGGTAAACGTTTCGGGTGCTTTCAAATTAAATCCAAAATTCGATGTTAAAAACAAGAATATCCTGATCGTCGATGATGTATTCACCACAGGAGCGACCATTAACTCTGCGAGCAACCTTCTCAGAAACAATGGTGTTAACAAAATCTATGTCTTGACAATAGCAAGGGCTTAACTCATTCTTTTATTTGTTCGGGATAGAAAAAGTATTCTTCACAATTTTTTAATAATATACAACAAATCGAGTAGTGGCGTGATAAGTTGTCCGTGTTAGATCTGGAGAAAGATAATGCTCTTTCGACTTAACACAAGACCTTTGGCTTGTGCCAGGTCTTAGAAAGTTAGAAATGATTCTAAGAAAAAGGACTATCGGTGAGTTTTTTTAGACATACTCCAGAAAACAGGTTAACCGGTCTATAAGTTAAAATTAAGGGGAAATTTCCCTAAAGTTTCTAAGTGATAAGAAAATAATATGTTAATTAAAAAAAAGAGGTTCTGTGTTACAGAACCTTCACGGGGTAAAGGAGAAAAAAATGAAGAAGATTTTATTAATAGTACTTTTGCTGATAGTTTTTACGAGTATGCTTTTAGCAGATGATATTGACCGTGAAAAATATATGCCTAAAAAATTAATTTATTCTGAACTGCCGGATAATTATCCAAAAGAATTGGATGAGTTGTTTGAGTTTTATTATGAATTTTATATACATACAGCAGGAAAAGATTCATCATATTTAGAAACTACTTCTCGTGAATATGTAGAAACAATATATCATAAACGTACTAAATCATTTATAGACAGTCTTTCATCAAATAAAAAACGAAAAATCTTTTATCTTAATTGGTTGGCTAATAATTCAATAACTGATTATTATACTGAATATATGCGAATAAATGGAAGAACTTCACCATGGTATGATGAAGATTCTATGAAAAGAGCGTCGTATATTAATCCTGCAATTATAACTGATTTGAAAAAAGAATATCCGGAAGAATTAAATTCGATAATACTAGGTGGTTCTTACACAATTCTTCATCGAATAGACCGTTTCGTTAGAGAAAATTCTAAAGATGATAATTGGTTCGTTACAAGAACCCCAAAATTTATGATACGAGGAAAAATTAATGAATTATCAAAATACGAAAATAAGAGAAATGATAAAATACCCATAATATATACATTAAATGTCTCCGTGATTGATGCAATTGGTGGTATTTTTGATAAGGATGAAATAAAGTTAATATTAGTTATTTGGGGATACGGCAATCAATTTCGAGATGACAAAACTATTCAGAAATATTTGAAAGTGGGTAATGAATATATCTTTAGTATCATTGATACATATCAATATTATGATTTTCCTATAATAGAATATAAAGCTGAGAAATATGACATACTTCACGATAATATACTATCCGTTTTGTCATTTATTCCCCTCGAAGATGAAAAACTTATTGAACCTCGGTTTGGTATTAAAAAATATTGGCAACCAAACGATTGTTCTTATGATATGTTTAAAAGCAAGCATGAAAACGATAGAAAGGCTTTTCTTCAAACAATCGAGGTGGAATGATTTATAACCCTGAAAGGGTTGAACTAAAAATTAACCCGAAATAATTATTCGACACCTTCAGTGTCGTTGTTGGTTTTGGTTTCATTGCCGCAGGTTTCACCTACGGCTATTATTATTTAACCACTCTGTGGTTATGATAAAAGCGTAATAATTTAATCAAATCATTGATAATTTTTGATTTGAATGAGGAAGAAAAAAATGAAATCTATATTTTTGCTATCTTTATTTGTTGATTCATATCTTCAAGAATTGAATTCTAAAAATAAAAAAAATATACACTCGTTAGCAAGCTGAAGCAATTAAAAGTAGTTGCAAAGAAATTCTATATAATATTAATTTTGTTCATAGTGGATTAGTAGAAAATTATCATAACCTGAGATTCGTTCTTTTTCTTAAAACCGGCTTAACATAAATTGTGTAAAGAAATTGGTAATAAACAAGCGTTAAGAAAAATCTTATGTTTAAGTTGTTTTCTATTTTTTAATAAATTCTACTTAGAAAATAACGAGTTAACCCCATGAAATACTGTGAAGCAGTAATTGCCTTTGGCAATTATTCCACAGGGTTAAGATTTTTTAGTAGTGTTTACCAATTTTAGTAATTTATATTCGCCGGAAGTTTTTCTTTGCTTTGTTTCTTTTGTCGGTACAAAAGAAATGAAGATCAATACTTGTTAACCTCCAAGTGAAAAATCTTCTTACAATTCTTCAGAATAAAAAAAATCAAATGATTTTAAAAATTTTTCGGTGGATACTTACAAAATCTATGTCTTGACAATAGCAAGGGCTTAAAAGATTTTACCTGAAATTTT
>JAIORR010000290.1 GCA_021108055.1 Candidatus Cloacimonadota bacterium | reverse complement strand
GATAATATTTATAGATTGACAATAAATCAGCAAAAAAACTTTAGACTTCATGTGGATTAATATTAAATTAATTCACGAGGGATTAATTCCCAAAAAAAGAGGAGTATAGTATGTCTGAAGGTACAGTAAAGTGGTACAATGAAAAAAAAGGATTTGGATTTATATCCTGTTCCGATGGAAAAGATTATTTCGTTCACCACTCAAGTATTGTTGGTGAAGGTTTTAAATCACTTGCAGAAGGTGCAAAAGTACAGTTTCAAATTGAAGAAAGCGAGAAAGGTCCAAGGGCTGTTCAAGTTACTCAAATATAAGTGTATTTATCATCTTAAAAACAAAGCTCGATCAAATTGGTCGAGCTTTTTTGTTTATCCGAGGATTTTGATAGATTACCTTCTAATTAGAAACATCATAACAATTCGATGAAAATACAGTCATCATTGAAGAAAGTTTCTTATTCAAAATGCTAAGAAAATGAAACAGGAATTTTATTTAATTCCTTGAGTAGCTACGAGATTTACCAAGGCTCTACTCAGTTTGGGTCAAATCGTTATCTGTAAATTCCTTTTCGGAAAGATATGTTTTAAAGTTTGCTGCTATTCCATCCGTTGTCACTTGTAATGCTCCATCTTTTCCCGAGATAAATAAATTATTTCCCAGAAATTCATATTTTTCTAATGTGACTTTATGCGGAAAATTAAACCTGTTCTTTAGTGCAGTTGAAATGAACGCCTGAACCGGAGTTACAGCTTTTAAAAATTCATAACTGCTGGAAGTTTTGCTTCCATGATGCCCGACCTTTAATATGTCACAATCAAGGAATTCGGGGTATTTTTCTAATAAATATTCTTCACCTTCCACTTCCAGGTCTCCTGTGAAAAGAACGGAAAATTCTTTGTAATCTATCCTTACAACAATGGAGAGATTATTAATATTCCTGTGAGAAAAAGATTTATCGGGATGAAGGATCTTTGTTTTTATTGAATTCAATCCGAGGTGAGTTGTATCGCAAATTGTGATGATATTACATTGCTCTTCTGTGATTCTCGGGGTCAAAGTCTTCCATATTTTGCGGGTTTTGAATTCATCTGTGATAACCAGATTCTTTACTATTAAATTGTCAAGAACGAATGCTAAACCACCGTAATGGTCGTTGTGCGCATGAGTGATAACAACCCAATCCAGGCTTTTCAATCCATTATCCTTGAAGTAGGGAAGAGCGGAACTTTCAAAGTGCCGGGGAGTAGATTCTGTGGGCCCTGAATCTATCAAGACGGTTTCACCTTCCGGCGTTTCTATCAAAACCAGGTCACCTAATCCACAATCAAAAAAAGTTATTTTAAGTTTTTCTGTCCGGTCATTTCCAAAAAAAAGCAGCGAGGTTATTAATAGTATAATTGATAAAATATATACATAAGAAGTCTTCTTCCTGAAATTCCTGAACCACAAGAAGATAAAAAGAAGAATAAAATAAAAAATGAAGAACTGGAATAAATTGATATGAATAAAATCAAAATGCATCGGTAGATTTGAAGAAAATTCTGTCCATTTATCAAAAAAGAACATTACACCTTTGAAAGCAGACTGGTATATCTGAACTAAAAAACCGAAATCAGGAAGAAATATTACAACCAGTGTTAAGGGCAGCAACAGTGAAATTAAAGGTATTCCTAATAAATTTCCGACCATTCCGTTCAAATTGAATTGATTGAAGTACAAAAGCGTTATCGGGGAAAGAAAGATATTTAAAATAAGTGAGCTGACAAGAAGGATCAAAACAGCATTCAATATCTTTTTCCCGATCCTTAAAACATCGATTTCTTCCTTTTTGAACTTGATAAATCTGAATGAAGGAAGAACGTTTAACAGCACAAGCACTGCCATGTAAGACATTTGAAGTCCCACGGAGAATAGCTGTAAAGGTTGAAAGATCGTGATAATCAATAAACTAACAGCCAGAATGTTATTGGCGTCGGGTCTTCTCTGGATAACTTTGGAAATAAGATATAAACTTATCATCAGAACTGCTCTGGTCACGGAAGGAGACCACATACAGATGGCACCATAAATAAACAGGATGATCATCAGAAGAAATCGAGAAATAGTTCGGTTCGGGATTATTATGTTCAGAAACAGAAAAATAACTAATGACAATATTCCCACATGCAACCCGCTGACTGCAAGAAGGTGGCTCAATCCTGCCTTATTAAGTATAGTGCGTTGATCTTCCAGGTCTGTCTTATCTCCGATGACGATTGCTTTCACAAATCCGCGGAACTTTCCAAATCGATCATTGATCCTTTTTCTGAGTGCTTTGCGGGAGTTTATTGCAATGCTCGGAAAAATATTTTTCTTCGATCCATAAACTTCTATCAATGTTTTTGAATAACCTGTTGCATATATTTGTTTTGCCGCAAGATATTCTTCATAATCGAATGAAGATGGATTGGAACTTTTATTCAGTTTTCTGATGATGGCAACAACTTTAATAAGATCACCATATTGCAGGTTCTTCTGCTTTGTAGAGAAGATTATTTTTCCTTTAGCTTCTTTGCCTGCTATCCTGCTCAACTCTAGTGTGAATCTGCGAATATTATCTTTGGAAACGACTTCAGAAACTATTCTGCCTTCGACGAGTTGGGTAAATTGAGGGTAATTTCTAATTATCGAACGAATATGATCTTTTGGAAATTCATTCAGGATAGAAACACGAAATAAGCCGAGGATAATGATCGCAGCAGGCAGAAAAATGATCCTGAGTTTTTTGATCAGGGCAAGTAAAAAGCAAACAGAAAAAGCAATAGATAAAGTTATGATAGGAATATCGACAAACTTACCGATAAATATTCCAACAATCCAGAAAATTACCGGCAGAACTAATGGCGAAAGATTTAACTGTTTTACTTTCATTTTTTTCCTGATGGAAATAGCTAAGATCGATTAAATTTTAGTAAATAATAGAATTACTGATAATTCGTCTAAACCGAATAAATTCCTGCTTTTAGAAATAACGAACAAGATATATCCAACTCGGGCGATTTTTTGCTGTATTTTAGAAAATATTCAAATAATCTTGTAGTGTTCTTTTATAGATTTCCCTGTTAGCAGAGATGATATCTTTAATTTCAGGATTCTGAATATTTTTTTCTTTTTGAATAATATATTGAACGATCTTGAATATCTGATCGAATCTTATTTTCTTTTCCAGGAAGAGATCGATGGCAGCTTCATTTGCAGCATTCATAATGGCAGGCATAAGTCCACCCATTTTTCCTACTTCTTTTGCCAGGAAGAACAGGGGATACCTTTCTTGATCTACTTCCGAAAACGTTAACGAAGGCAGATCTGTGATATTAGTTTTGAATATATTGGAATTTATATGAACGGGATAAGAAAGCGCATACAGGATGGGAATTTTCATCGTGGGAAAACTCATTTGTGCAACAATAGAACCGTCAATGAATTCAACAAAAGAGTGAACTATCGATTGTGGATGAATAACCGTTTCAATATCAGAAATATCTTTTTTGAACAACCACTTAGCTTCGATAACTTCCAACCCTTTATTCATCATCGTAGCGGAATCGATCGTTATTTTGGGACCCATTTTCCAGGTCGGATGGTTCAGGCTTTGCTCTACTGTAATTTTTTCGAACTCGTTAACGGGCAAAGTGCGAAATGGACCTCCCGATGCTGTTAAAATGATCTTTCGTACTTCATCCAGATTTGATTTTCCGATTGCCTGTAGAATAGCACTATGCTCGCTATCTACCGGTATTAATTTTGAATTGGAATTATTAATTTTTTCCATTATCAAATGACCGGCCATCACCAGGGATTCTTTGTTTGCCAGTGCCAGGTCTATCCCGCACGAAATCGCCGTCATAGAAGAGAGTAACCCCGCAGAACCGGAAATGGCATTAAGAACGATATCACATTCGATCGTGCTTAATAATTCCTGTAGTTTATCATCTCCGAAAGTGATGTTTGTATTTTTGGGAAAGTCGGTAATTTTATTTTTTAAAGATGCATTTGTAACATTCAAATTGAGAATATTGAATTCTTCTGCCAGAGAGAGAAGCTTTTGATAGCCGTTGTTTGCAGATGCCAGAACGATCTTGAAATCATTTTTGTGTTCTCTTATGACCTCTACTGCAGAAAGCCCGATAGAACCGGTAATTCCTAAGATCGCAATTTTTTTCATAAACTGTATCCGATAGAGATCCTGTGGGAATTATCCAGTTCGGTATTTTGCTCAAAAGAATAATTTAGTTTCCAGTTATTAATATTCAGCGCTAAACCTGTGGTGAAATTATCGATATCATAACCTAAATAAATATTAACTGCTTTATGAAAATTGATCTCACAACCAAAATGATAATCAAGACTTAAAAAACCAAGTGATGCTTTTGAAGCAACATCTCTATTTTCAGTATAGATGTCCGTTCCAAAATAAAAGCGGGAATTCTTTTGGATTATCGGGAAAATAAATTGATAATTAGCTTCAAGGTCAAATCCTGGATTCACGGTTTCATGAGTTCCGTTCGACCAGAGGATCTGAGTTGAAAAAAAGTCTCTGATACTGGCAGCGAGCATAATTTTTCTCGAAATCTCAAAGTAGGTAGAGATATCCGCACCAAATCCGAATCCGCTTTCATCAGCAAGATTGCGATAGGCTATTTTTGGAGTGATGCCGATATTATATTTTCCGAATTTTCTGGAAAGACCAAAGTAGATGACAAAATCAGAATTATTTACAGATTTATATTTGTATGGTCTGTTCTGGTAAGACAAGGAATCTTCCGGGGTTACTGTTTTTGTAAGTGGAATATCATCTATCCCGATGCGGGTGATAACAACAGAAAACTTATTATTGTTTCCCCAGATGGCAGAAATGGTGTCATAAGAAAGAAGACCCATATATTCTTCGGCATGCATTATTTCAAATTTATTCTCTGAAACTTTTGTTAACAGAGCAGCATTCCAATAAGCAATGGCATATGTATTTTCGTCAGAAACTCCACATCCGCCCAAAGCATAATTCCTTACACCGGCACCCATCCGGAATATTTCTCCTGCATATTTTGTGGCAGAAAGCTGTAAAGAAAGCAGAAGCAAGGTGATGATCATTATTTTTTTCATATCTTCAAATACCTTTTAGATAACTTTTACAAATGTTCCTATGATTTTTTTCAGTTCTCCATTTGAAAAAGATATAGTTAATTTTGCATCATTACCTTTTCCATTTACATCAAGAATAACTCCCTTACCAAATTTACTATGTGCAATTTTCTGTCCAATTTTAAAATATTTTTGATCTTCGTAAACAATACTCTTCTTTGGCCTATCCTGTTTGTGTTGGGGAGATCGAAATTCGTAAAAACTAAAGTCTTCTTTCGTCACATATTTATCATCTATTTCCATAAGGAATCTGCTCGGAAGTGTATTCATTCGATATTCAAAGGTTCTTCGTGTTCTGGCGTAGCACAGTTTTACACTTTTCTTTGCCCGTGTAATTGCCACATAAAGCAATCGGCGTTCTTCCTCTATTGCATGCAGGTCTTCGATCGATCTTGAATGCGGGATCAAACCATCTTCCAATCCTACTACGAAAACATGATCGAATTCCAGCCCTTTTGCATTGTGCATGGTCATCAATTTTACGGCTTCTTCGTTTTCATCCGCATTATCGATGTCGGTTTGCAGGGATATATTTTGCAGGTAATCTGTCAGATGTGGTTTTTCGCCTGTGTCGTGTTCATAGTTTTCGGAAAATTCATTTACGGCAGCAATGAACTCATGAATATTTTCGGTGCGTGTTATATCTTTGATATCTTTGCTTGAGTCGTAAAGTTCGACCAGATATAATTCTTTGATCACTTTTTTTATCAGGGAAGTCAGCGGCATCTTTTCGGAATCTTTTTTCCATCTGGTAAGGTGGGAAGCAAAATCATTGATCTTTTCCGCTGTGCTGCTCGGCAGATAAGAACTATTCCCGGTAATAATTGTATTGAAAACACTTTGATCTGTTTCAATTGAATGCTGCAGGATTTTTCCGATAGTCACTTTTCCAATTCCTCTCGGAGGGAAATTAATGATTCTCAGAAGGCTTTCCGAATCCTGAGGATTAACCAATATCCGCAAATAAGCGAGAATATCTTTTATCTCTTTTCGTTGATAGAAATTTACGCCGCCGATTATCTGGTATTTTATCTTCCTCTGCATAAATGAATTTTCAAAAACACGGGATTGGGCATTTGTTCGATATAGAATTACACAATCGTTCAAACTTACTTTATTTGAAACAAGTTTGGAAATTTCGCCAGTAACAAAATCAGCTTCTGAGTTTTCGCTTTCCAGTTTGAATATCCGTGGTTTTTCATTTGATCTGATGTCTGTCCAGAGCACTTTTTTATGTCGCTGAGAGTTATTTTTTATCAAGCAGTTGGCAGCATCCAAAATTGAATCCGGTGAACGATAATTCTGCTCAAGTTTAATTCTCAACACGTTATTATAATCTTTTTCAAAGCTGAGAATATTGCGGATATCAGCACCACGCCAGCTATAGATCGCCTGGTCGTCATCACCAACTACACACAGGTTCTGATGATTCTTTGCGATCAGGTTCACGATCTTGAATTGAGCATAATTTGTATCCTGGTATTCATCTATCATCACGTACTTGAATTTCTTTTCATACTTTTTTCTGATGTTTTCATTATCATGAAGGAGTATGGCCGTGTACATCAGCAGATCATCAAAATCGAGGGAGTTATTTTTTTGTAAAAAATTCTGATAGTTCTGATATATCTTAAAAACAGTTTCGGAAAAATAATTGTTTTCGTTAAATTCCAGGAAATCTTTTGGAAGGATAAGCGAATTTTTTTGCCTGCTGATTATACTTCGGACTAAACCCGGCTGAAATTTTTTCTGGTCTATATCTAATTTATTGTAGATTTTTTTGAATACGGATTTCTGATCCGCTTCGTCGAAGATAGAAAAATTAGAATCAAAAGACAGGTGTTCATGTTCATACCGGAGGATCCTTGTGCAAACCGAATGAAAAGTTCCGATCCATAAAGAATGGGCAGAGATATTGAAAGTATCTTCGAGTCTTTCTTTCAATTCACGTGCAGCTTTGTTTGTGAAAGTAACCACCAGAATGTTCCAGGGAGCAACTTTTTTTTCTTGGATAAGATATGCAGTGCGGTATATTACAGAACGTGTTTTTCCACTGCCCGCCCCGGCAAGTACAAGAACGGGACCTTCTGTTTGTGTAACAACTTTCTGCTGTTGAGGATTTAATTTTTTCAGGAAATTCATACAGGAAATTAATTTACGTATTTTGGTTCGGAGCGGTATCCCTCTAATATTTTACCGTTAAGATCTTTGAAAGCTGACATTTTATAATAATAAAATTTTTCCGGAAGCTCAACATCCGTATCTTCAAAAAGAGAATCTGAGTGTGATATTTCATTCACTATTTTTCTATATTTGCCATCAAAATAAGTTGACCTGTAAATATAGTAGCCATCAATATTTTGCATAGTATCCCAACTTATTACTAAACTGGTGTTATCATAATTTGTTACTACTATCCCGGTAACTTTTCTGGGAGCATCTTTACCACTATTCAGGGGATCAAGCGGATTGCTTCTATCGAGAGAGCACGAGATAAGGATCAAGAGAAATAAAATTACATATATTTTTTTTATCATTAGAACCTCACGGAAAAACCTGTTGGTGTTATCTTGATTTTTTTTTGTTGATAATCTTGAAAAATATCATCCCATAGTTCCTGATTATATTTATCTGTTGCATTGATCGAATCATAGATGGTGTATAACCAGACAGCAATTCCAACAGAAAGAAATATCTGGGAATAAGTATAGGGAGCTTCTGCATCGAGATAGTACTGATTTATATCACCGATGTAATTAGCTTTTTTATATTTATCGTAGTAACCCATTGCTTTATCGTAATAAAAATAACTGGTTCCAAGAAGTACTATTTCCATTCCTAATAATATAGTGCCTTTTGTATGGTCTTTTGCACAGAAATGACCCCATCCCGGAGCGATGGCAGATTTGATGACATTTTTTGTAATATCCTGTTTTTTCAGTTCATATATTTGCAGCAATTTCTGCCTGCTTTGTTTATCTTCCCTTGCCTGGAAATATTTTTCAAGATTATCCCATCCATATTTATTCGGGTCGGAGAATTTTTTTATATCAAATTCCGTTGCAAACAAGAGATTTGTGACTATCATAATCATAAGAGATAAAATTATTTTTTTCATTTTCTAACCTGATCTTTAAAAATTTCTTCCGATACTTTATTCGATGGAGTAATTTCCTTATTTTTCAGATTTACTCTCCATGCATAATAATAATTTTCTTTCGGAGTTAAAATATCATATCTAACTTCATATTTATATTCGCCGACAGAATAAAGAACTTTCCAGCCGGACGTTTTAACGTTTTCACCATATTTTATTTCCATATCTGTTTTAACAGTACTTACCCTGTCCGGGATCATTCCCTTCTTATAATTGAAGATAATGGATTTTGCAAAAGCTTTCGGGTCTTTTTTGGCAGCGATCATATTATTCATTAATGATATTTTTTCTTTTACTTCCGATGTTTTAAAATTTGAATATGATTTTTTGTAAGCATTCAAAGCCTTCACATATTCTTTTTCTTTTTCAAAGTTCGAACCGTTATTTTTCAGATCGATCGCTTTCCGATGTTTGATTTCAAGTTCTTCTGCATTTTTGATCGATCTAATTGATGTCTGGTAATCCGGAATCAAAAGAAAGCATGTTTCAAACACCTCGACAGCTTCAGTAAATTTACATTCATGAATAAGATTGTCTCCTTCTCGGATTATACTCATACAGATATCATCCATTTCCTGATCGACAAAAGATTTCTTTTCGAGATCATACTCAACAACTTTTGCAAAATAATTTTTTGCCTGTGGATAATCATTTTTTTCAATAGATTCTTCTGCCAGCAGAATATACAAATTTCCTATATCCTTTTGAATAGATTCCTTGTACTTGGTTGGATATTGACTAAGTTTGAACAGAAGTTCCAGAGATTTATCATATTTTGCTGAGTCTTTGTATACAATTGCTTCATTAATATAGAAAGGGATCAGCTCATCGATGCTCGGTTGCACTTTTTTTGTAAATTCATTTTGAGGATAATTTGACCAGAGAAAATGGTAATCGTCAAAAGCTGTGAATTTATTTCCAAGAGCAATATTGATCTTTATCCTGCTGAATAAAACCTCTTGGATCAGTTCCGAATCCTTTAAATAGGAAGTGATATAATCGTAATATTCAAGCGTTTTCACAGTGTCATTATTTGCCAGACTGTTCTTTGCGAGCTCGAAGTAGCAGTTATCCAACATCTTATCGCCAATATCGGAATTGGAAAGATAATAAAGTCTTGACGCAAGTATCCAATTATTTTTTAAATATGCTTGATAGCCAAGTTGATAATAACAATCGGAACGTTCCAAGTCTGCTTTTGTTGCTAAAGCGTCTACCGGATATGTTTCTATGAAATCATCATAAAGGATGATAGCCGTAACATAATTACTTCTCATATAAAAGCTGTAAGCAGTGCTGTATTTCTCATTAACAGAGCAGCCTGCAATGTAAATTACAAAGAATAAAAATAAAATTTTACAAGGATATTTCCAGTTTTTCATCGGCAATCTCGAATTTTTTTATTGATGTTTTTAGACTATTTTTCAATTCTTCAGATAATCCATGATTAAGGATCATCCGTGCATTTGTTATTTCTGCGAACTTAATTATATCGCTTGCTTTCGTATGAAGTGCATCGATAATAATAAGATCTAATTTCCTGAGATATTTATCATAAATTTTAATATCTAAAAAATCAGAAGTATATAGAATTTTTTTCCCGGAATCTGAAATTAAAAAAGAATATGAGAGTAATTCATTTGGCAAAGAATGTTTTTTTACAAAACCAGCGTATGACTGCATGTGGTCAGATGGGATTGGATGAATTTGCTGATGATCGGCATTGACATTTTTTGTAAGTTTAAAATTTACCTTAAATGAAAATCTCGAAGTGAAAGTATAGAACATATCTAAAAAATTTTTAAATTCGTTTATTTTTTCCGGAAGATAGAGATTTAATGTTTTTTTTCTTTTTTGCAGGTAAAACATCTGTAGAACCATGAAGATACCGGAAACATGATCCGGATGGAAGTGGCTTATAACAATTGAATCGATAACATTATTATCAAGCTTGTTTCTCAGTAGCTGTTTTGCTGCTCCTTCTCCGCAATCAAAAAGGATATTCGTTGATGAACAATTTACCCACAAACAGGCGTGATGCTTTCCCAGAGTCGGTACACCGGAAGCAGAGCCTAATATCTTGATCTTAATAATTCACTCCTTGATGGTTTTCATCTGGTTTGAAGGAATAGTTATTGGTATCTGGTCTAATTTCTTTCCGAAAAAAATAAATACAGTTGCAAAAAGGACTACAGAAATTATCAGCAGTTTATCAGATTGAATTTTAAAAACAAGAATTGTAACCAGAACGATATTAATATTTATCAGGTAAACAATTAATGCTGTGACTTTTGGAGAGCCCATTGCATTATCGATTCTATGTGTGGAATGATCTTTTCCGCCCTGACTTATCTTTCTTCCATCTCTTTTACGTGTGAAGCTTACAAGCGAAATATCAAAAATTGCATAACTTAGAAGCAATATAGGCAGAAGGTAATATAAATTATTATTTAAACGTATCACAGCAAGGCGACCGGCTAAAATTCCCATCGTAGAAAGAAAATAACCAATGAACATACTTCCCGCATCGCCCAGGAATATCTTTGCAGGATTAAAATTGTATGGCAGAAAACCAAAAACCGAACCTGCAAAAATTAAAGATAAAAGTGACATAAAATTGCTTTGAGGGGCAAGGGCAGGTGTTTTACTGATGAAGCTGAAAGCATAAAATCCTAAAGCCAGAATACCGGACATACCTGTGATGATCCCATCCATATTATCGAGGAAATTCAAGGCATTCATTAATCCCACCATCCAGAAAAATAGCAGGGGTACTGTAATATATGCTGGTCCAAATAGTGTCAGCAGGTCGTTTGAATAAATGAAAACGAAACATGATAAACCCTGACCGAGTAATTTACACAATGGATTCATTCCATATTTATCATCGATCATTCCAATGACAACAATGATCAAAGCTCCAATTAAATATCCGGTTATAGGTTTATTGAATAAATGAAGATTCGTGAGAATAATATAAACTGCTAAAATGCTGAATCCTGTAAAAACAGCTAATCCACCAAGCAGAGGCGTAGATATTTTATGTACTTTTCTGATATTGGGATTATCCATGAATTTTGTTTTATAAGCGAATTTAATAATATACGGAGTAATACTGTAAACACAGAAAAAAGCAAGAAGAAATACAGTTAAGCATGTATAAATTATATTCATTAAACCCTCATATCATTCTTTAAAACCAAGTTTCAGAAAACAGTTTTTTTATTATACTGGTGCTATTTTTGTCAAATCTTTTATATGTATGATTTATTAAAAAACCTTTAATCACAAACAATTTGACAAAGTTAACTTTCCAAGCAAATTAACCTTAGGAGTCGATATGAAAATGATAAAGAACAAAAAAGCATTTCATAATTACTTTTTCCTTCTGGAAATGGAAGCCGGAATAGTATTGAAGGGATCGGAGATAAAATCGATACGTGGCGGCAAACTTAGCTTTAAAGATAGTTACGGCAGGATAGAAAAAGGTGAAATATGGTTATATAATTTTCATATCAGCCCGTATGAACATAGCGGAAGATTTAATCATGAACCGGAAAGAAAAAGAAAACTCCTTCTAAATAAAAGAGAAATAAAAAAGATCACCCAGCAAGTCGAGGAGAAAGGATTAACACTTGTTCCCAAAGGAATTTATATTAACGATAAAGGTCTGGCAAAGGTTTTGTTGGCTGTAGCAAAAGGAAAGAAACTCTATGATAAAAGAGAAACAATAAAAAAGAGAGACGAAGAAAGAGAAATCCAGCGTAAAAGTAAATAAAATTAATATTTTTATTGACTCTATAAACTAAATTCAAAAAATCCCGATATAAATTTTAAAGAAATCTGAATTTAAAAAAATAATAAAGAGAATTAGCTGAATCTCAAATTTATTTTTATATTTTATTTCATCCTGTTTATCCTTAATTAATTTGCATTCCCGAAATAGATGGGAAGTTCATTAATGGCGGATATTAACTTATTGAAAGGGTAATTTATGAAAAAAGAATTAAAAATATTAATGTTGGAAGATAATCTTGAAGATGCCGAACTAAATAAAATTGAACTCCGTAAAAGAAAAATAGATTTTGTTTCCAAAGTTGTAAAGAATGAAAAAGAGTTCTACAAAGCGCTTAAAGAATTTCAACCGGATTTGATCCTCTCTGATTATAGCTTACCGCAATATAACGGATTAGTTGCCTTGGAACTGGCAAAAAAGATTTTACCGGACATACCATTTATCATGGTAACAGGGTCTTTAAATGAAGAAAAAGCTGCCGATTGTATAAGAAAGGGTGCTTGGGATTATGTAATGAAAGAACGTCTCATTCGTTTAACACCGGTAATAAAGAATGCTTTGAAATTAAAGAAGGAGAAAGAAAAAAAGTCATTTGCCGAAAAAGCTTTGTTAGAAAGCGAGGAACGATACCGTTCTATAGTAGAAAATTCTCATGATGGCATAATTACGATTGATACAGAATATAAATTGATTTATTGTAATGATGAGATATTTAAAATGTTCGGATATTTAGAAAAGGAAATCATCGGACAGGATTTCAGGAAATTCCTGGATAAGAACAGCAGGGAAATGGTTGCAAAAAGGTATAGAGAGCAACAACAGGAAAAAAAAATACCACCCAGATATGAATTTGATATTATTAGAAAGAACGGTGAAAAAAGAAATATAGCAATAAGTTCTTCTGTGATCAGAGATTCAAAGGGGAAATTATGTACAGTTGCACAGTTACTGGATATTACAGATAGAAAACAAGCAGAAAGAAAACTACAGGAAAGAGAAGCCTTTAATTTTGCCCTGTTTGAATTTAATCCGATCGAAACTATAATTGTAGATAGAAAAGGAAAAATAATCAAATCGAATCTTGCCGTGCGGGAAAATCGAAATAAGATACCAAAAGAAGGCGAGATCATGTATAAAGATTTTGCTTCGAAGCATGAAACCGAGATGTATTCCATTTTAATGAATAGTATTAAAACAGGAAAAACCATCAATGTCCCGGAATCAAAATATGAAGACAAAATATGGGCTATCACCATAGCTCCCTTTGATAAAGGAGCAATTATTTCTGCAAAGGATATAACAGAAAATAAATTAGCAGAACAACAAATAAAAAAAGACTTAATGGCAAAAGAAATACTGCTAAAAGAAATTCATCATCGCGTAAAAAATAATATGCAGATAATTTCCAGTATTTTAAAATTGCAATCCAGAAGTATCCGGAATGAGAAAATGCTGAAATTATTCAAAGAAAGTCAAAATCGAATAAGATCGATGGCTTTGATCCATGAAAAATTATATCAAACAGAAGATTTTACTCTAATTAATTTCAATGATTATGTACGGAGTTTATCCACCTATCTCTTAATAACTTTCTGTGTAAATATCGATAATGTTAATTTGAGTATTAATATCAAAAATGTTATGTTGGATATAGACATTGCAATTCCGTGTGGACTTATTCTTAATGAGGTTCTTTCTAATTCTCTTAAATATGCATTTCCAAAAAATAGAAAAGGAAATATTTGGATAGAGTTTTCTCTTAATAAAGGTGAATACACAATGATCATCAAAGATAATGGCATCGGTTTTTCCAAAAATATAACCCTGTCTAATACGGAAACTCTCGGTCTTCAATTGGTTAGAGCTTTATCAGACCAGCTTCATGGGAAAGTAATATTTTCTGGTGAAAAAGGAATGAACTTTAAAATTACATTTAAAAAGAAAAATTGATCTGATGTTGTTACGGGATCATTTCGTTTTATTAAATCTTCATTTTGTAGAGCTAAGTATTTGGAAACAGCAAAGATCGAACAGGATAGTTCAGAATGTATTTTAGAGAATTGGAGAAATAAACAATGTGGCTTTGGGATAGCAGGACTCATCAATTTATAACTTCAAAAGCATTGGAAAAATGCAGTTCGTCTTTTTCTAATATGCTAAAGATCCATCAGGAATTTTTTATTCTGGGCATCGAAGCTCCCGACCGCATTTTTAAAGATTTTACTAATCACTATTATAACTGCACACCAAATCAGTATGGAACTCACAGGGGAAGCATTATCAAAAAGATCAACAAAGAGATCCAGCTTCTAAATTCGATGGTTTTGGAGCCAGCGAAGTTGATCTTACATCCCGGAATTGCACCGTTTCTCGGTTCGCTTCTGAATACTCCACTAAAAGCTTTTATCTTTGAACTCGGAGTCATTTCCCATTATATTGCAGACCTTCATCAGCCGCTTCATACTGACGGGAAGGATAGGTTTGCAGATGAAGAAACAGTTCATAAGGTTATGGAAGCAGACACAAGACTTCATCTCGATGACTTCACGATAGAGATTAAAAGACGAAGAAGGATCTGTGAACCGATAGAATACTTCACAAAACAGATATATGAAATTAACAAATTTTACGATGCTTTGATAGAATCTTATTATCTGAGATCGGGGAAAGTGAAACCGGATAGATGGCAGAATTCCTTTTCCATTGTAGAAGAATGTCTTAATATTGCTTCCTGGAATACTGCAAATATTTTCTTGCATTTTGAAGAAACTATCAGTATTTTTAAGAAACAGGTTCATCATACCAGGATACTGGAAAAGATACAAAATGGTTTAAATAAAAAGAAGAATTATAAAGTGATTAAATATCCTTCAGGAACTATTTCTATAAGGGCGAAAAAATGAATGGAAAAAATATGAATAAAGAACAATTATTAAAAGAACTTCATGATCTACGAAAGCAAAATGCAGAGTTGCAAAAAAAAACTATCCACCAGGATCGGCAAAATGTTTCCGAGCAAAAAGCAATACGAAAATGCAATGAACGACTTATGCAGATCATCCATGGAAGTTCGGTGCCAACTTTTGTTATCGATAAAGATCATAAGATAACATACTGGAACAAAGCTTGTGAAAAGCTTACCGGCATTAAAGCAGAGATGGTATTTGGAACAAAGAAACACTGGTCTGCGTTTTATTCGGCAGAAAGACCGTTAATGGCAGACATTATAGTAGATTCCATTCCGGAGGACGAGATAGCCATGTACTATAAAGACGGATATCGAAAATCCAAACTCATAGAAGCAGCTTACGAATCAGAAGATTTTTTTGCAGACATGGGTAAAAACGGCAGATGGCTCTTCTTTACGGCAGCACCCTTAAAAGATTCAAAGGGGAATGTGGTGGGAGCAATAGAGACTTTGCAGGATATAACCGGACAGAAGCTGGCAGAAGAAGAATTGAAAAAACATCAGAAGCATCTTGAGGATCTGGTAAAAGAGCGTACTATCGAACTGCACGAAAGTGAAATGAAATATCGTGCTATTGTGGAGAAAAGTCATGATGCCATATACATTTATTATGACGAAAATTTCCTGTTTGTTAATGATAGAACATGTGAAAAATCCGGCTACAGAAAAGAAGAACTTTACAAAATGAATTTATGGGTTTTATTACATCCAGACGATAAGAAAAGAATAATGAGAATCGGGATAGACAGAGCAAAGGGAATTAATGTCCCTTCCACTTATGAAGCAAGAATTGTTCGCAAAGATGGCAAGATCAGAGATTGTGAATTTGCCGTTACAGCTATTTCATACGAAGGAAAATATGCAGCTTTGGGTATCGTGAGAGATATTACAGATCGAAAAAAAGCAGAAGATGAAATTAAGGAATATCAATTACACTTGAAGATCATCAATAATATTCTCAGGCACGATATAACCAATATTTTTGCAGTTATCAAAAGTGCACTTCATCTCTTCAGGAATAATGAAGATGAAAAAATGCTGTTAGAAGCGGAACATAATGTTCGTAAAGGAGTTGCAGTCATCGAAAGAATGAGAAAACTGGAAAAATTCTTATCTACACATAAGACGCTTAATATCTATGATTTGAATCCATTTCTAACAAGCATAAAAAATAATTATCTGCCATTACAAATAACAGTTGATGGGAAAGCCAAAGTCTTTGCAGATGAAGCTCTGGAATCTGTTTTCGACAACCTGATCAGAAATGCGATTATTCATGGCAAAGCTGATATGGTTAAGATCACCATTGAAAAGAAAAATGAGGATTGTATTATTAAAGTGGCAGATAACGGAAATGGAATTCCGGATAATATCAAAGGTAAAATATTTGAAGAAAGCTTTAAATATGGTGTACAAGCTCATACGGGGTTAGGTTTATATATTGTACAAAAAATAGTCGAGAGATATGATGGAAATATCAAAGTGGAAAACAACAAGCCAAAGGGGACTGTCTTTATAATAAATCTGAAATTGGTAAAATGATTTTTTTTATTTATACTTGAATAAAAAAAGGAGCTCATAAATGAGCTCCTTTTCTATTCTAATATCTCTTTTTTTCTTTGACTCTTGCCGCTTTACCTTTTGCTTTTCGTAAATAGAAGAGTTTTGCTCTGCGAACACGACCAAATCTAACCACTTCGATCTTATCAATATTTGGAGAGTGAAGCGGGAAAATCCGTTCAACACCCACACCGTTACTAATTTTTCTAACGGTGAAAGTTTTGGAAATCTGTACTCCACGTCTCTGGATCACGATTCCCTGGAATATCTGAATTCTTTCTTTAGATCCTTCTTTGATCTTGTAATGAACTTTGATAGTATCTCCAACTCTGAATTCCGGTAAATCCGTTCTCATTTGTTCTTTTCCAATTTCATGTACAATGTCCATTATTCCTCCTTTATTTTATCGGAAGTAAGTCTGTTCAAAACTATTGCTGCAGCACTTCTTACAGAAAGGTGATTGTAATCGCCAATCCCCTTTATCGGTTTCAACACGTGGTCTGCGAGTTTGTGAACCTCGTCGGTTAGACCGTTCCCAGTTCCAAAAAGCAGTAAAACGGGTTTATCAATTTTACCATAATCTTCAAAGCTCAATTGTGCTTTTAGATTTGCAGCAGTAGTTGTTATTACCAAACAGTCTTCTTCCTGTAGATTTATTTTTTTTATAACAGATTCTATATCATGTTCATATTCTATTATGGATAAAGCAGTTACTCTATCCGGATTATAGCAGTTTGCAATTTCGCTTTTCCAGAATTTTAGAATCCGCTTGAATAATTGTTCTTGTGTTTTAAGTGGATTTATAATAAAAAATTTCTTAACTCCAAAAGTCATACAACTCCTGGAAATATCATGAATATCAAGATTTGTGATTGAAGTCGTTACTACATCACCGAATTTATTGAGGATGGGATAATGAACCAATCCAACGTATATATTTTTCATATCGGGTTCTCGTAATTTTATCGATGGATATCAGAATTATTTTTTCAGAAGCTCGGGTCGATTTTTCTTAGTTATCTCGAGAGCTTTACTTTTTCTCCATTCATCGATTTTTTTATGATCTCCTGAAATCAGAACATCAGGAACTTTCATTCCCATAAATTCCGGAGGTCTGGTATAGTGCGGGCAGCCCAGAAGTCCATTCTGATGTGAGTCCGTCATAGCCGAATCTATATCGCCAAGAACACCATCCTGAAGTCTGGCAATAGCATCTATCATTACCATTGCGGGAATCTCTCCACCGGAAAGAACATAGTCGCCAATAGAAAGTTCTTCCGAAACAAATGAATCACGAATTCTTTGATCTATCTCTTTATAATGACCGCAAAGCAGAATGATATTTTCAGCCTTGCTGTATTTATTTACAATATCCTGCGAAAGCAGTTTTCCCTGTGGTGTAAAATATATTACGGGAATATCGTTATTTTTTTTTACAAATCGGATAGCTTCATAGATCGGCTGAGGTTTCATCACCATTCCTGCACCACCGCCGTAAGGATAATCGTCTGTTGTGTTATGTTTATCGTGGGTAAAATCCCTGATATTCACCAGGTTCACAGTAATTGCTTTCTTCGTTACTGCTATTCCCACCATGCTTTCTTTAATAAAGTTTTCAAACATTTTCGGGAAGAGCGTTAAGATATCAATATTCATAATTTCATCAGATCTTCAATGTTCTTAGAGAACACCGAATCATTCTCGATCTTCTCTATATAGAAATCTACCATTGGTATCATAAGTTCTTTACCATTATTCATCTCAATGACGAGAACATCATAAAAAGAGTTATTAAAAATATCGATGATCAGACCGATTCTTTTCTCTTTAAAAAAAATTTTCTTACCCAAAAGATCATTATTATCATTCTTTTCTTGAAGTTTTTCTGTTTCTTCTTTTTGCAGCATAACCAGAACGGAACCATCTTTTGCGGCTTCCCTTGCAACTTCAATGTCATCAATCTTGATATTGAAACCTTTTCCGGTTTCAATTTCTTCTATTGTCACATATCTCACTCTATTATCTGTAAAGACCAGAAAGACATCTGTAAGGGAAAAAGGCTGGAAGCCATCAATAACTTTGAAAGTAATGAAGCCGTTCCTGTCTACGGTTTTTCCAAGTTTACCAACAGCGACAAGATCGGATATCTGCATCTATTCAATGATTTCTAAAACGGTTTTTTTCCCTTGTCTTGCAGAAACTGCATTGATAAGTATTCTGATTGCCCCGATAGTTCTGCCACGTTTTCCAATAATTTTGCCAATATCGTCTTTTGCCGATCTCAATTCGTAGATCGTAACTTTATTGCCGGTAACTTCTTTTATTTCGATAGAAGCAGGATCATCAACAAGAGCTTTTACGATGAATTCAATGAGTTCCTTCATTTTCAACTCCAACTATTTTGAGTCTTTTTCCACTTCTACTTTCTTTTTCTCGGCAGGATCGGTTGCTTTTTCTGTGATTTTTTTTTCTGCTGTCTTTGTTTCCTTTTTTACAGGTTTCTTTTCAGCAGATTTTTCTTCTTTCTTTCCTGCTTTTTTCTCAGTAGGTTTTGCTTCTTTTTTAACTGTTTTTTTCTCAGCAGGTTTTGTTTCATTTTTTGCTTTTTTATCACCAGCGGTTGTCTGAAACTTTGTATTGTGCCATTTTTCAAGAACGCCTGCTTTTTTAAATAATGATCGAACAGTATCTGAAGGTTGAGCACCTACTTTTAACCAGTTAAGAGCTTTTTCAATATCAACTTTCAATGTCGATGGATCTGTTTTAGGATCATAATATCCTAAACTTTCGAGATATACTCCATCTCTTTTCTTTCGAGAATCTAACGCAACTATTCTGTAAAAAGGTTTATCTATTGCACCCATTCTTTTAAGCCTGAGCTTAACCATTTCAACTCCTTATTTCCCTGATACTATACTAATTTTAGTAAAAGGATTAATTTTTTTTTGCTTATTTATCGTCAAGCATTTTTTAGTAACCTACCATAAATAAATAACTTATTAAAAAACATACATTTAAAGAAATAAATCTCAATTCTGATCAGAATGGTAACAAGTTATTTTTCTGGGATTTTGGGTCATTAAATTTTTTCATCATTTTTTTCATCTGGTCGAATTGTTTCAGCAGGCGATTTACTTGCTGTATGGAAGTTCCACTACCTTTTGCAATTCTGAATCTTCTACTTCCATTTATCATAGCCGGTTTTTCTCTTTCAACCGGAGTCATCGAATAGATTATCGCTTCGATATGTTTCAGATCCTTTTCGTCTACCTTCAGACCTTTCATAGCTTTGTTGTTCATTCCGGGGATCATTCCCATTAATTGGTCGAGTGGTCCCATATTCTGTAATTGTTGAAGCTGTGAAAGGAAATCGGTGAAGGTAAATTGGTTCTTTTTAAGTTTATTTGCTAATTTTTCCGCTTCTTTTTCATCAAAAACAGCTTCAGCTTTTTCGATAAGGCTCAGCACATCACCCATACCCAATATTCTGTTTGCCATTCTATCTGGATGGAAATCTTCAAGGTCGGAAATCTTTTCACCGGTTCCGATAAAAACGACCGGTTTATCTGTAATAGCTTTTATGGAAAGGGCGGCTCCACCACGGGCATCACTATCCATTTTTGAAAGGATGACACCATCGAAATTCAATTGGTCATTAAATTCTCTTGCCACATTCACAGCATCCTGTCCGGTCATTGCATCGGCAACAAAAAAGATATGATCCGGTTTAATGATTTTCTTAAGATCGATCAGTTCCTTCATCATGACACTATCGATATGAAGACGACCGGCAGTATCGAAGATCAGGAGGTTTGTGTCGGAATTATTTACTTCCTTTATAGCTTTTTTTGCAATTTTAATCACATTCTTCTGCTTTTCATCAGAAAATACAGGTATCTCCAATTGCTTTCCCAGAACTTGCAATTGATGAACAGCAGCGGGTCGGTAAATATCACAGGCAACCATAGCCGGTTTTATTGATTTTGTTCTGAATTTATTAGCGAGCTTGGCACATGTAGTTGTTTTTCCCGAACCCTGCAAACCAACCATCATTATCTTGTTCAATCGATTATCATGAAGTTTAATTTTAAAATTTTCATTTCCCATCAGATCAATAAGTTGTCGATGAACTATCTTTACAACCTGATGACCGGGAGTAAGGCTTTTCATCACTTCGGTGCCGACGGCTTTCCTGCTGACCTCTTCAATGAAGTTCTTAACTATCTTAAAATTAACATCAGCTTCCAGCAGTGCACGACGAACTTCCCGCATGGAATCTTTTATATTCTGCTCGGAAAGTTTTCCATGACCTTTTAATTTTTTAAATATTTCTTCAAAACGCTCTGTGAGATTATTGAACATTATTCCTCTAACAATGGGAAAAATTATCTAAGACTATGAATCTGTCCGGAATAGTCTTTACTTTTAAAAATGAAGGAACCGGCAACGAGGATATTTGCACCTGCTTCTACTAATTTTGAAGCATTCAGATCGTTAACGCCACCATCTATCTCAATTTCCAGTTTCGGGTTATTTTCGTTGGCAAATCTGCGAAGCTTCCGGATCTTTTTATAAACCAGCGGAATAAATTTCTGTCCGCCAAATCCGGGATTTACACTCATAATAAGAACAAAGTCGAGGTCTGCAAGAATGGGGAAGATGGTTTCGACAGGAGTTGCCGGATTGAGTGCTATTCCTGCTTTCACGTTTTTGCTTTTTAGAACGGATACCTGACGATGAAGATGAAAGACAGTTTCCTGATGAAAAGAAACATAATCGATATTCAAGTTTCCAAGGGTTTCCAGATATAATTCCGGATTTGTAACCATCAGGTGTACATCTACGGGTATTTTGGCGATTTCTTTTATTTGTTTGATGACCGGCAGTCCAAAAGTAAGGTTTGGAACAAAATGACCATCCATAATATCGAGATGCAGAATATCAGCGCCTGCATCTTGAACTTTTGTGATCTCTTTTTCGAGATTCGTAAAATCCGAAGAGAGCAAAGAAGGAGCGATTTTAACCATTTTTCTTCCTGAATTTTCTTTTAGTTTCAGATTTCATGAAAAAAACTATATCAGAGAGTTGAACATTTAATATTGACTTGATATCTTTCATGATCTGAAATTTTCTTAATATCAGTTCCTGCATCCAGACGTTATTTGATACGGAAACAAACAATACGCCATTCTCTAATTTTTTAATAGAAGAGCGTTCGGTAAGTAAATTTCCTACGATTTTTTTCCAGCCGAATGCAATACTGACAAAATCTCTTTGTTCCGGACCTGCAATTGAATATACAATTTTTTTCAGGTTATTTCCGGCGGGAGTGAAATCCATGTCAGTAATGTATTAATTTCAAGTTATTCTTTTTTGAAATATAAAGAAAAACCCCACCAAGAAAAAATTGCAACAGAAACGGTTGCCCAGTATGCTGTTCCCAACGCATTATATGTATTTGGAAAATATATATCGAGGTATGAAATTGCAAAAAGGGCTGGGATGATAGAAATAATGATGAGTAAGATATAACCGAGAATTTTCTTTGTACTGTTTATCATTGAAATAGCAAAAGCTCCTGCAGCGATCAAAATAGCCGTCACGATTAATATCAAGAAGTTCGGCAGGAATGGAAGCATGATTTTTCGTAAAGCAATGAGAGGGCTGAATAAAGCTACCAGCATTATAAATATGGCAATTATTTTATGGATCTTAGTTAAGGTTTGTGGATTAATTGCTTTTCTTTTCTGATGTTTCTTTATATACAGATATACCAGCCCGAAAACAATAACAAAAAAGACAAGATAGAAAAAAAAGCCAAATACAGGATCATCACTGGAAAGTCCTAATGCTGCAAAAGCTAAAAGAAGAACTACCCAACTGAATATGTTTAATATCTTTTTCAAGATAACCTCCTTAGGTTTGTGGTTTATTCTTTTTCAATATTTACTTTTAAAGATGCTTTAATATCAGTTGTAAATTCGATTTCAACATCAAAAGAACCGATTTCTTTCAAATGCTTTTCTATATTAACTGTTGATCTGTGAATATTTATTTCCTTTTCAGCCAATGCTTGCACGATGTCGTTTTCCGAAACAGAACCAAAGAGATGATCATTCTCATCAGCTTTTCTTGTAAAGGTCACTTTTGCGTCATTGACCTGCTGGGCAAGAGCATAATATTCGTTTTCCAATGCGAGTTTTTGTACCTCAGCATTTTTCTTGATCGATTCTATTTTTGATATATTTTTTGAAGAAGCCATGATCGCAAAATTCTTGGGGAGCAGGTAATTCCTTGCATATCCATCTGCAACTTTTATTATACTACCAGCTTCTCCTAATTTTTTTATATCTTTAGTTAAGATTATTTTCATCTATTTCCTCCATGATAATTATTTTTCTAAAATTAAACCAGATATCAACCAATCCCATCAGAGCGATTAACATTAAAATAAAATAATTTAATACCATTGAAAAGATCAATAAAAAAAGTAAAAATTTTGATTTTTTAAAGAAATTTCCCCAGTAAAAATCTATTATTGAAATTCCCTGAATTAGAAATAACGACGATAACATCATTAGACAGTTAATGCCAACAGTTCTTGTATTTGGAATTAAAAAGAGTGCCAGACTACCAATTAATAAGTATATGAAAAAAAACGGTAATTGAATTAACTTGTGTTTCCATTTTAATTCATTCTTTTTAGAAAAGATCAAAGAACCAAAGTAAACTGCCAGAACTATGGTGATCACCCATAATCCAACATAGTATTTTGAAAGAATTTTTTCTAAGGTTCTCAGAATTTCTAATGCAAGAGAAAGGTACTCTGTGTTATTTTCGAAATTTGTTTTCACAAATTCAGTATATTGTTGCAAGACCAGATTCAGATTTGTAATGAATAATTTGCTGAAGATGAGATAGCGTAAGACAGCATACCCGATGTTTAAGAAAAAAACAGCAATGATCGATCTCAGGTAATCTAATGTTCTGAATAAACTCCAGAAGTAGAGTATCGAGGACAAAGCAATTCCTATTATCAGGTCGAAAAAACCCATTACATCAACGATCTTTAGGAAAAAGAATATGATAACAACTACAGAAAATGCAGCGAAGAACACACCTTTTCTATCCTTGTATTTTTCACCAAATGATAATATAAAGATCAATCCCCAGAAGGGGGAGAACACTGCAATAAATGCAGACAGAACCGCAATTAGATACACTATTTTCTAATGTCTGTCTGTATATTGCAAGAGAGCCATCTGACGGGCTTTCTTTATCTCTACCGATAATTTTCTCTGATGCTTTGCACAAGTCCCGGTAAATCGTCGGGGAGATATTTTACCGTTTTCTGCTATGAAACGTCTCAATAAACCTACATCTTTATAATCGATAACAGCTTCTTTATTTTTGCAAAAGAAACATACTTTTTTCTTGAAATAGAAATTTTTTGAATTTCGAGATGAAGATCTACCTCGAGGTTTATATTCTCTTCTAACTGTTGGTCTGTTACCAAATCTTGAAGTTTGTTCTCCTCTTTTCTCTGTTTTTACTTCTGTTTTTACT